>JAPUDW010000428.1 GCA_027492915.1 Bacteroidota bacterium
TTCTCGCGGCGGATGAGCGAGCCGGCCAGCGACACCGATGCAAATACCATCAACACCGTATCACGCTTTAAGCCCGCTTCGATTTCAATCCTCACAAAATCGTCCGAGTTATCCAACCGCCGCTGCCCATTAGTCTCGTGGGCATCCAGCCAGCGCAGCCCAATAATCACCAGCAGCACATCACACCGCGAGACTTCCTCATTGAGCATCGCTGGATAATTCGCACCCGGCGGAATAACATCCACATCTTTAAAAACGGCCTGTTCGCCAAACGCCAAACACAAGCGGTCATAAATACGCCCGCTCACGGCGGCACTATCGGAACGGCGGTAGGAAATAAAGATGCGCGGCACACAAACTCCTCGACGTTAGCCCGTGTATATGCTTCCTAATTATAGTGAATGGCGAGGGATGGGCAAAATAAAAGACTTACGCCGATGAGCGCAAGCCTTCTATACCGCTTCAAATCAGTTCATCGCTAGGCGGGAACAACAGCCGCCACAAACTTAATATCGAGTGTCACTTCATCGCTGACATTCGCTACACCGGGGGCGTTCGGGATTTGCAGGTTGTACTGGGCGCGTGTCACTGTGGTAGTTGCCGAGCCTTCCAGCTTATCCTCACCCGCTGTCACCGAAACGTCAAACGTCACAGTCTGGGTAATGTCGCGAATCTTGAGGTCACCGATTACTTTGAAGTTAATGGTCGAGCCAACCGCTACCGTATCCGGCAGGCCAGTGATCGAAGTCGGGGTGAACTCGATAAACTGATAATTATCCGAAGCCGACTCCAGAATTTCGCTGCGGATTGCGCGATTGCGGAATTCTTGATCGGTCGCCAATGTACGGGCGTTGATGCGGATCACACCAATCTTAGAATTGGCAGGGGTGGCAAAATCGACGAATATGTCGCCAGCAACTTGATCGGTCTTGCCAACCACAGTCGTCGGCTGACCACGCAAATCTTCGGTCAGCGTAAAGCTCACTTCAGACCCGCTGGTTTCAATGCGGTACAGGCTTCCCGCGCTCGCTGCTACAGCCGCAGTCGCTTCTTCGGTTGCTTCGGAGGTCGGCACAACTGTCGCAGACATCGGCTCAACTGTTGCTTCTGCGGTAGATTCCACCGTCGCTTCAGCCTCGGCATCCGTACCGGAGCCTGCAACTGCTGTACTGAGTGCTTCATTGGTCGCAATGAGTTCAGCAACTTGTGTTTCCAGCGCATTAGGCGTTGCAGTTGAAAGGTCAAGCGTTGGCGCAGTCAAAGGTTCGGTTGCCTCACCTGAACCGCCAACGATATAAATATAGGCGAAAATGCTGACAGCAGCAGTGATACCCATCAGGATAAGGATACCGAGAATATTCAAACTACGACGCGACATTTGTCCTCCAGAGATTTTCATAGATGATATGTGAGGGAGACTACAGCATAATAGCAGAGGGTCTCCCTAAAATAACCGTTTGCGCTAATATTACTCATTAGCTTCTAAAATTATGTTCCCCCAAGGGTGATGACCTCGCCGCTGTCGGGCGCACCCAGCGCATTCACAGAAACATACAGCGTGCCGTCCTCACTCTGGGCGATTCCGTAGGGCGAACTCAAACCTTCGGCGATCACTTCCAAGTTCTCGGCATCGAGCTTGATAACGCTGCCGCTGTCGGCATTAAAACCGGTATCACCGAAACCATCCGCCATCTGCACAGCGTACAATGAACCATCTGCCCCAATAAGGACATCCGTAATGAGGGTCAGGTCATTGTAGGCGATTTTAAGCGCACCATCCGCGCCATAAACTTCGATGCGTGCGCCACCTGCCGCGAACGGGAACCCGCTCAAGAAGCCCACATACACATCACCATCAGGGCTAATATCAACCGAAGTCGGCACCGATTGAGGGGCGTCTTGTGCAGCCGGCCACACGGCGAATACCTGTAAACCATCCTCGGCTGTCCACGTCAAAAGCGAGTTACCACTGGCATCGGCAATAAACACCTTGCCATCCGCATCCACCGCCAACGCCGCCGGATTAGAAACCAATTCTTCGGCTTGGTCAGGGTTATTCTCAGTCTCGAAGGCTGCGAGGTCGATCACCTGCTTGGCTTCGCCAGTTGCCTTATCGAACTCAACCAGCGCCGCGCCGACCTTACCTTCGGGGAAGCCATCCGTCAGGCTCATGCCCAGCGTTGCCCAAATGCTGTCCTCGGTTACGTAAACATCCGTCACGCCCTCAATCTGACCAGCGGCATCCATGCTAATCAGACCGGGGATAACAACCGCCTGTTCACCATCCACTGATACCGCCGAAATTTGCGCCGTTTCGCCGAACTTCAACGGCCCAAAAGGTCCAGTTCCATCAAGGTCGCCGCCCGAACCTGCTTCCGCAATATAGAGAGTACCGTCGCTGTCGAACGAAATATGGCGCGGCGAATTTAACCCTGCTGCCACCGCTTCACCTTGCGCCGAGACTAAGCTCGCACTCAATGTCAATGCGACCATACCCGCACCTAATATCGCTTTCTTAAACATGGATGTTCCTCTCTAAAAACGCCAATAAGCACTTCCATTTAGGAAGTGAATGCCAGACATTATATGGAAAAAGAATTAAATGAGGGGTTAGAACTGCATGAGCGGGGTAGTCAAATGACGCACACACGGCAGCACCCACGGGGAAAAGTACCTTTGTACTGTTCCTCGTGAGCGCGCGTCTAAAATGTTAATAAGCCGCTGGCACACCGATTTCCTGAACATCCACCGGCACGCCATCAAGCTGGTTGGGAATCAATTCTTGGGGCGTGAGCGAATCCGCTGGCACCTTCTGGTCAACCATCACCACGACGCCTACAACACCGGTGTACACGCCATCCTTCTTGACCAGCCCCACCGCTACCCCAATAACATGCGGGATCTTCAGCAGCATGTCAATGTATTTGGTTTGTACCAATGTCGCTCTCGCGGTCTGTTCATCCTGTCCCATACAAACCTCCTCTGCACTTTGATCGCTACAAATTGACCTGCAAAGCATTCAGTACGGCATCAATCGGGTTGAAAATAGTCGATAAACTCGACCCCGCGAACAGCAGCCCCACCGCCTTATTCTCGGCAGCATCCACAATCAACGAGCCAGAATCACCGCCCTGGCTCATCGGCGTCGTAATAATTTGTCCGGTAAAACGCGCCGTGCGTGCGCCGTAAGCCACGTTCACAGTCGCGTTCAACAGGGTAATCGTACCCGTGGTGTACCCTGTGGTGCGGCCTGACTTACGAACAGCCATATTCAACCCTGCCGCCTTCGTCCCATGTACCTGCCCGATGCCCACAATATCCCCCGTAAACTTGCTGGGATCAACCGGCTTGGCGAGCGCACAATCCACTTCGTTCGAGGGCGTTTGTGCCACCGCGTCCACAACCGCCGCTTGCGAGTTCGTCGGCACAACCACCGTACTCGGAACAACACGCTGCTGCGAACCCACCAGCGCCGCCACCGCATTGACCACCGCGACCACCGAATTCACAATCGTGCAGCTTCCCGGTGTCCCCGGCGTGGGCGGCACGGTCGGCGGGTTGGGGGTTGGGGTGGTGGGCGTCGTTGGAATATCAGGGTCATCCACATACCGCAGCGCGATAAAGCGTTCCAACCGCGCCACCATATCCGCCGGATTTTGCCCGCCATCGGCTGGCCCCGGTTGAAGAATCGCATCACCAACCAGCGCGTTATTGCTGTTCGCCAGCACATGATTATTCGAAAGAATGAGTTTTTCACCCGTCAGGCGATCAGTGACAATCGTGCCGAGCGTTCCGGCGGTAATCTTATAGTGACCAATGCTAATGCCGCTGGGGATTTCTGGCCGGTAACGGTCACGCGGGCTGTCGTAAGCGCGGAGGTAGCCGACTTCGACCACATCCGTTTTCACGCCGTCCACTTCCTTTGGCACCGCTTCGGACGCAGACAGTGCCGCGACAGGCACCTTACGCTCGACCAAAACACAAACCGAAGGCTCGCCCACACTATTTTTCAAACCGACGGCGACACCGACCACATTGGGCTTGGCTAAAAGTGAGTTCTGAAAAACACGTTGCGCCTGAAAAACATCATTCAGTGCCATATAACCACTCCATCCAAATAAGCAAACAAACCAGCTTTTTCATTGTAGCATCGTTTATGAGGGAGCGCTGACACCGAATGCGTCACGTTTATCGTGGTCGAAAGTGTGTTAAACTCGGTCATGAGGTTATAAATTCGTGAGATCACCGAACTTTTACAGCCAGTATACGATATAGTATGAGTTCACACATCATAACAAAAGTGAACAGCGCGTGCTGACGAACATCACCCCCATAAACAGGAGAGCCAACGTGAAAAAAGGACTATTGGTTATTGTATTCGGCGTGTTTCTGTTGGGCGCGTGCAGCCCCGCTACTCCTGTGAAACAGTTTTCAAGAGGCGACGAACTAGCCTTTTACGATTTCACCGCGCCAACCACTTTTGAAGAAGGGCTTTATGGTAACGGTGTCGCCCGTCTGCAAATTAGCAGCGGCGTTTACAACATCGCCATCACCGCTGGCGACAACACCATGTACTACGGTCAATGGGGTGAATCGGCCAGTGATGTCGTCCTCGATGTCGAAGCCAGCCAAACCAGCACCGATCTCAACACGACCTATGGCGTGATGTGCCGTGTGCGCGGTACCGTCGGCCTAAACGTACTGCCAAATGCCGCTGCCACCGAAGTCATTGACCTGTCCAGCGTAGAAACCATCGCCGCCAGCCCGGATGCCGAAGCCACGCTCGACCCGATTGCCGGGGCAACCGCCGACGCGACAGCGGAAGCAACCGCAGAAACCACGGTTGAGGCTCCCGCCGAAGCAACTGCTGAGGCAACCGATGAAGCCACGCTTGAAGGTGGCACTTCCAACGCAATCCGCGACAACACCACCAACAACGGCGATGGATACTTGTTCATGATACAGGGCAGCGGGCGCTATGCCATCTTCCGCTCGCAAGGGCGCAAGCTCACGCCGCTGGTCGAGTGGGCGACTTCCAGCGTCATCAACACCGGCGCGGCACAAAACCGCATTCGCGCGGTGTGCATGGGCAGCTATTTGGCGCTGTACGTAAACGGGCAGTTCCTTGCCGACGCCACCGACGATCTCTATAGTACCGGTCAGGTTGGCTTGGTCGGCGCGACAGCCGCCCGTGCCGGCATGACCGTCACCTTCGACAACTTTATGGTCAGCACGGCTAAGCCCAAATAATCACCATGCTTGAAGCAGATCCTGTATTTGGTAAAGTCCTCGATAATTACCCCAGCAATCGGGCGCGTTTGGTCGCGCCCACCGTTGTTCTCTCTGCTGTCGCCGCCGTCATCCTCAACGCCACCCTCGCCACGGTTGAATCGTGGTGGGGGCCGCCGCTGACGGTCATCATTATGGCAGCCGTCGTGCTGGTACTGGGTTGGCGCACCTTGCACTATTGGAACCGCGAAGTTGTGCTGTACGAAAACGGCTTCAGCTACCGCGAAGGCGCACGCCCCATCTTCTTCTTGTATCACGAAGTCCTCAGCGTCCGCCAGCAGGGGCAGCGTTTGGCTTACTTCGGCGGCCTCATCCGGCGTAACACCTTTCAATTCACCCTCACCACCCTGCGCGGTGAAGTCATGACGCTCGACAATTTATATGTACGCGTCGAAGAACTCGGCGAGCAAATGGAAAAGCGCATCTATGCCGTACTCGACCCGTACTTGCAAGAACTGATGGGGAAAGGCGAGAAAATCCCCTTCTCCAACACCCTGCGCCTCAGCACCACGGGTCTGCACGAAAAAGGGCGTGACCTGCCGTGGTCGAGCTTCGACGGTTACAAAATTAGCAGCGGTCAGCTTACCCTGTTCACCCAACCGGATAAATCCGAGTGGCTTACCATCCCCCTGCCCGAAGTCGATAACCTGCCTTTGCTCATCCGCTGGCTCAAACAGCGCGAACACACCCCACCCACCATGATCACCATCGAACCCACCCGCTCAACCTCTCCATAACTTTGTATTGTAGAAACGCTTTAATCCACCGTAAATATGCCGCCCGAATACCCTGATTTATTCCCTCCCTGTTACTACGGGGAGGGCTAGGGTGGGGTTGCTTCGTTATTTATCTTTACAGCCTCTTAATAACACGAAACCAAAATCCTTCTGCAATCTTTCCTTTGCCTATCAACCTTTACCCGCTTATCCCGCCCTATCCTGCCCATAGGTTCAGTAGACTCTAGGCCATCTGTTCGGTAAAATTTAACCTCGCGAACACATGGTCTTGGCAGGAGGTTAACGATGCACGGTGGCGGCTGGTGGGTTTATGCTTGGGGCAGCGATAATGACAACAATAAGAGCGTCACATGGCCGCTGGTCAAACGCGTCCTCAACTACGCCCGTCCTTATTGGGACAAGATTGGCATTACCCTATTTACAATTCTCGTCACGACCGGTTTGGGCTTGCTTACGCCCTTGATCTTCCGTGATCTGATCGACAACGCCCTGCCGAACGGCGACACAGGTCGCTTGAACGTCCTCGCGCTAGGCTTGGTGCTCATCCCGATTGTCGTTAGCTTGGTCGGCATGTATTCACGCCTGCTCAACGCCCAGATCGGCGAAGGTGTGATCTTCGATTTACGCACCGCACTCTATAACCATATGCAGCGTATGTCCTTGCGATTCTTCACCAACACCAAAGTTGGCGAATTGATGAGCCGCCTCAATAACGATGTGGTTAACGCGCAGTCCGCCATCAGCGACACGATTGTGACGATGGTCGTCAATATCGTGCAGGTCATCGCGGTATTGGGTGTCATGCTTACGCTCGACTGGCGTTTAACCGTCATGAGCGTGGCTGTCCTGCCCGTGTTCATCTTCATCGCCCGTAGGCGCGGCGGTTCGCTGCGGCAAATCCGGCGCGAGGGTATGGAGTACAACGCCCAGATGAACGCCATGATGAACGAAACCCTGAACATCGGCGGCACGCTGCTCGTTAAGCTGTTCGGGCGCGGCAAGCTCGAAACGGATCGCTTTGCCAATCGCGCCGGTAAAGTCCGCGACATTGGCATAAAAGAGGCCTACCTCGGTAACCAGTTCTGGGTGATCGTCGGCATGGTTGGTGTGGTCGGCACGGCGGTGGTTTACTGGGTCGGTGGTCATCTCGTGCTGGATGGTGTGTTCAGTATCGGTACCATCGTGGCCTTCAGCGCCTACCTCGGTCAGTTGTACGGCCCGCTGCAATCCCTCACCAACTCACCTGTCATCTTCGCCCGTTCGATGGTTAGCTTCGAGCGTGTGTTTGAAGTCATCGACCTACCGTTGGAAATTATTGAGAAGCCGAACGCAACAGTACTGGAAGATGTGCGCGGCGAACTGACATTCGAACACGTCAACTTCACCTACGACACCGATACCGAAAGTCTGCTCTCGGAAGTCAACCGCCCCGGCAGAATGGAAAATGTGAAGAACGCACTGTCGCTCGACTCTGCCAACGGCAATGGCAGCGAAAAACCCGCTAAAGCCGAACCCGACGGCGACACAGATAAACCCCACACGCAAGCCCGTGAAGCCGCCCTTGATGATGTCTCGTTCAGCATCAAACCGGGACAGCTCGTCGCGCTTGTCGGCCCCAGCGGTGCGGGTAAAACCACCATGACCTATCTCATTCCCCGCCTCTACGATCCAACTTCCGGTCGTATTCTGATCGACGGGTATGACCTGCGCGATGTAACACTGGAATCCTTAGCGACTCAAATCGGCATGGTGACGCAGGAAACCCACCTGTTCCACGATACCATCCGAACCAATCTACTCTATGCCAAAATCGACGCAACACAGGCCGAGATCGAAGCCGCCTGTAAAGCTGCCAACATCCACGACTTCATCATGGGTCTAGCTGATGGTTACGACTCGGTCGTCGGGGAGCGCGGTTACCGCCTCAGTGGCGGTGAAAAGCAGCGACTCGCCATCGCACGGGTCATCCTCAAAAACCCGCGTATCTTGGTATTGGATGAAGCCACCAGCCACCTCGACAGCCAATCAGAAGCGCTCATTCAAGACGCGTTAAAAACCGTAATGGACGGTCGCACCAGCCTCGTTATCGCCCACCGCCTCAGCACCATTCTCGCCGCCGACCAAATCCTCGTAATGGATCGTGGTCAGATCGCGGAACAGGGTACACACAGCGGACTGTTGGCGAAAGGCGGGCTATACGCCAATCTCTACGAAACACAGTTCAAAGGCGAGCGCGAACTGGCCTAACCAACCTCTCAAACAATTTTAGACTGCACATTGTAGGGGCTTGCTGCTGGCAAGCCCCCTCAAAACACCGGCACGAAAGTTTGTAAACTCTAACCGAATCCGGTTGACATAAACAATACAAATGTTCTAAAATAAGTTGGAGTGATAACATATCTTTCATCACTCACGCACTTTAACAACCGCATGTATTAGGCTTTGTCTTTAGCTGATGACTGGCGGCTAAAAACTACTTTTGCAGCAAACATTGCAGCAGCGCCCCTATCGCCAATTTTGCAGCAACTCTAGCCGAGTCATCCGCCGAATGTGCAGAAAAATAAACGCTGAAATTGCCGCATTTGCTGCTTTTGCCGCTTGTTCCGCATATTGAGCTTTCTCTGGCGTTCTGGGCGATTCCGCTTTGGCTTTAGCGAATCACGAGTGACTGGATTGAAGCTAATTGCCAATCGCTAACGGCTAAAAGCTGCTTTATGACGGCGCCGCCATCGCCGCCAATTGAGGGAGAAATGAGTGTCACCACACCGACAACTGCGACAATTCCGACATAAAAATGGCCTTTGTATGAAGCTAAAAGCCAATCACTAACGGCTAACCGCTAAAACCATTTTCCGCATCAAATTTCGATATGCAGCTCGCCCTTACCCGCTTCTCAAAACTCAGGTATCCTTTTGCGGTATAAGATAAATGGATTATATGCATGACGATTGAAGTCACTTGGGATGCCCGCCTGCCAAACCTGATCCGTTATACCTTCCCGCAGCGCTGGAAGTGGGACGAATATCTAGCCGGTTTCGAGCAAGAATTATCGCTTGCTCAAACACTCAATAACGAGCGCTATGATGTGATCGGCGATTTTCTAAACAGCCCTTACCTGCCCACCGGCTCCGGCATCAACCTTGTCTATAATGCCTTTAAAAAGAGCAAACATCAGCGCGGCCTCGTGGTGGTTGTAACCAACAACCTGCTCATCCGCACGATGGTCGAAGTCGGCACGAAAGCCTACAGCGAAACCCGCAACGCCTTCGCCACCACCAACAGCCTGACCCAAGCCTATGCCATCATCAAAAAAAGCAGGCTGCCCATCCCACAAGTATCCTAATCAATCGTTCCGGCGTGGTGTAAAATAGACAGCAATCAACCGCTGCCGATGTTGGGAGGCATGTACCGTGACACTCATACAATTGACGGGCAGAATTAACGACGCTGGTGAACTTGAACTCACACTGCCAGAAGGGCTGCCTTCGGGTGAAGTACAGGTAACGCTCGAAATACCCGCCATCGCTGCCGACGACACCCCGTGGGAAGAACGCCCGTGGACGGATGAAGAATTGGCAGCCCTCTCCAAAATCGAACCCAAAACGGGTGCAGAAGTTGCAGCATGGCTAGAACAAGTAGGTACAACAGGCTGGGAAACGTTAGGCAAGACAGGTGAAGAATGGGTAGAAGAACAACGGCGTAAACATCAGGACAAAACTCGATGGTAAGAGGATTAATCGACACATCAATTTTGGTCGATCTATTACGCCATTATTCGCCAGCAATAACATGGTTTTCCACTCAAGTTGATTTAGGGGTATCGCAAATTGTTTGGCTAGAATTGCTTCAAGGGGCAGGTAATAAACTCGCTCAACAGCGCGCCCAACAATTATTACAACAATTGGATCAACTCCCGACGAATGAAATAGATATGAATTGGGCGATTCAACACCTTATCCGTTACAAACTCAGCCACAATGTCGGTGGTATAGACTGTCTCATTGCCGCAGCAAGCCACCGTTTACAAATCCCGTTGTACACCATGAACCTTAAACATTTCACCCCTTTATTGGGATCATTGGCACAGAAACCTTACTAAACTCACGGAACTACTCATGACAGAACCTCTACATTTCGCTTGCGGCTGGGTTATTCGCCCCGACACCGACTACGACGCCCTGATGACCACCGCCGCCAACTGTGACTGCGAACTGGTCGCCGTCGCCCCTATCAACATGACCCAGCAGGGTTTAGCCGTGATGACCTTCGCCATTCGCACCTTGGAAGAAGCTCATCTGGTCAACTTCATCCGTCAATACCCGCCCGATATGGGTCTCACCCACTGGTATGGTGTACCCGCCTACTACTGGGAAAAGGGTACCCCGCTGTACGTCGAACTCATACCGGAGGACATCCGCGAGCAGTGGTTAGCCGGTTTGAACGCCTACGGCCAGCATAATGACCAGCAGCGCAAGAAACTCGGCACGCCCTAAGTACGGATTCGCCTATTCATCTATTCAAAATTAGAATGCTCTATAACTTATGACGTTATGGAGGCCGCTATGAATCGTACCGGAATAAGTCTACTGGTCGGCTTCGGGTTAAGTGTTGGTATCTTCACCGTAGGGGCGCAGGCTGACGTTAAGCAGTATACTAGCGCCGATGTCGATTGGCAGAACGTAGCCACCATTGATTACATGGCAGGTGCAAAGGGGGCTAACCTGTACATGAGTGTCGCGGTGGATGCCGAAGATAATATTTACATCGCTAATTATTCCAATATCCTCGTTGTGGATGGCGAAACCGGTAAAACCATCGGCACCATTGTTGACCCTACCGGCACTATTCAACAATATAGTGATGTTCAACCAACCAGCAATGGCAATGTCTGGATAGCCGACAACCGAAGCCGCGTCTACTTGGTCGACCCTGACGGCAACATCCTCAAGACAGTGGCCTTCGAAACATCAGCAAATTTTCAAAACGAAGCCAATCCGGGCGAAATCGAGCTGGATGCAGAGGGCAATTTAGTTGTGTCTTACGCGGGCTACGGCATCCACTTTCAAGAGTTCACACCGGAAGGCGAATACATCCGGTCGATCATCACCGGTGCGGATAAACTTATGGGTGTCCAATACTTCACCTTCACACCGGATAACACACTCTTCTTTCAGGGTGTCGGTATTGGTTGGATCACGGAAGAAGATGGTAATGCCGTAACCCATCAAGTTGCACCTGATTTGTTATCGAGTGAGCGGTTTATTCAATATCGGGGGATCGCCATTGATCCCGATGGGAATATCTACTTCGCGGCCAGCGAGAGTGGCGACACCGGTCTAGCCATTTATAAGGCTGACTCTGAAGGCAACATCCTCGCTCAATATGGTATCGGACAAGAACGTGCCTATTGGTCAGACACATTCGGCGCAGGCGAAATCGGTTATTCGCCTTCCCTCGCATTGACGAGTGATGGCTCACTGATTATCGCAAGCGCCAACAACATGTACAGCCAGCTTGTTAAGCTCAACGTGCAGGAACCGGAATGATCGTGTGGGGGCAGCCGTCCGCCCCTACAGAATCACTCTGACCTCTGCTATGCTTCTGACATCGCAAACAATCAAACACGAAACATCATGACTGACTGGTATCTGATCGTCGGGTTGGGCAACCCCGGCAAAGACTATGAAGACACGCGCCACAATGTCGGCTTCCGCGTCGTGGACGAACTCGCCCGTCGCTATGGGCTGACCTTCGGCAAAACCGAGCGTAAAGCTCAAGCCGCCAGCGGGACTATCAAAGATAAAAAGGTGATCCTCGCCAAGCCGCAAACCTACATGAACCTGAGCGGCGAAGCGGTGCGTTCCCTCACCGATTTCTACAAGGTAGAACCCGATCGCATTCTCATCATCGCCGACGACCTCGATATTCCGCTCGGTACGGTGCGGCTGCGCCAATCGGGCAGCGCGGGCGGTCAAAATGGCATCAAGAGCATTATCCAGCACCTCGGTACGCAGGAAGTCAACCGTCTGCGCTTCGGTATTGGTCGACCACCGGGGAAGATGCAAGCCAAGGATTATGTGCTGGGTGCGTTCAAAGGGGACGATGCGATCCTCGCTTCGCAAGTGATCGACCGTGCGTCCGCGGCGGCTGAAACGTGGCTCACGGATGGTATCGAACTCGCAATGACACGCCACAACGGCAACATTGATGATCCGAAGCCTGTTCCCAAGAAAGCTCCGTTGGAGAAGCGCAAACAGGTCGAACTCGAACCGGATTTTGACTCGCTTAAAAACCATCTCGACATTGACGGTAAGCTGAAGTGGTGGCCTTCCAAACGTTCGAAGCAGTTACTTGCGCTCGATTATCTGGCGACCAAGTTTGAAGTGGGCAAGGTCTACAGCGAAAAAGATGTGAATGACCTACTCAACCAATGGCATACCTTTGGCGACCCTGCCCTCTTGCGCCGCGAACTATTTGACGACGCGCTGCTCAACCGCCAGCAGGACGGAACAGAATACTGGTATACGCCAACCACAAAAATATATTAGCGCTATATGCCGTGATGACGAAGGCAAAACGATGACACTCGACATCTGGTTATCCTTGGCGCTCATTCATATCACCGCCGTTATCACCCCCGGCGCGAACTTCCTCGCCGTCACGCAAACCGCGCTCACCCGCTCACGGCGGGCGGGTGTGTGGGTAGCACGGGGCATCATCACCGGTTCGATGATTCATGTGGTGGCGGGTTTGGTCGGCGTCGCGGGGGTTATCTCACAAATTCCGGTGCTGTTCGCTGCCATACGCTTGCTCGGCGCGCTGTACTTCGCCTATGCTGGCTTCAAAATGCTGCAAACGGCATACCGTGAATTCCGGCAGCACCAAACCCGCCCTGCTGTAAACAGCCCTGTAACCGATCAATCCACGCTCGAAGATTTAACACCGTCACAGGCATACCGGCGCGGCCTGTTCACCCACCTTTCCAACCCCGCGTCGATGCTCTATTACGTATCGCTGTTCACGGGCTTCGTACCGCTGACTGCTTCAATCAGCGATAAACTTCTGGTGACGGTCGGCTTGTTAAGTACGACCACTATCTGGTATTCGCTGGTTGCCCTGATCTTCTCACAAAGCCGCATCCGAACCTTCTACCTGCGCTTAATGCCCTATATGAACGCCCTATTTGGCGTATTGTGGATTGCGCTGGCGTTCAAACTGATCGCTGCCTAATTGTCATACCTCATGAACCTTAGCCACATATGGTGAGTATTAGATTTGAAAATTCACAAGCTAATGTGCTGCGTATTTATAAAATAGGGCTAAAGTATGAGTTGGGTATAATTCGAATCTTAATTTTTATTGGATTAATCCACTTCACAAATTCGCTGCCAATTTTACGTAATCCACTCTTAATCTCCATAACATCTCCATAAACTTACTTTAATATTTGGGCTTTCACCCGTAACAATGTTCCCCAATGAGTTCATTGTCATTTTATGCTGTCGGAACAATGTTCAAATTTCGTCTTATCATTCCATTACTCCTCCTCACAGCCTGCTCAACGGTTACTGATCCCACGCCTGATATAAACGCTCTTGTCGCGGCAGCACTCGCCGAGCGCGAACAAACAGCCGCACGCAGCGCCCCTATCCTTGAGTCACCCGAAAATGATGCCGTATTCGATAACATTGCTGCCGTCAAACTCGGCTGGAGTTGGACACGCCCCTTAGCCGAAGACGAGGTGTTCGACGTGCGCGTGTGGCGGGAAAACGACCCCCATAACGGAATCGCATGGACGCAGGATACATCAATGGATATGACCCAATGGCTGCTGTACCAAGAGCCGGGGAAATTCTCGTGGACAGTAACTGTACTTAAAAAAGACGATGCAGACAGTGAGGCGCGCGAAATCACGGACTTAGCTGCCGAGCACAGCTTCACCATGAGCAAGATGAACATGGACATCCTCGAAGTACCAGAGGGTTTCGAGTCCAAACTCTATGCGCATCTCCCCATCACCCAACCGACAGTCATGAGCTTTAACGACCGAGGAGCGCTGGAAGTGCTGTCGCTGGATGGGCATATTGTAGAGATGACCGACACCGATGATGATGGCTATGCCGAAACCGCCACCCTAATTTATGAAGATCCCGACGACCAACTGAACCATGCGGTTGGTATGGCCTATCGCGATGGCAAGACCTATATATCGGACGCTGGACGTATCAGCATTCTAAGCGACGAGGATGCGGATGGTACCCTCGATAAGCTGCAACCGATTGTCGAGGGCTTACCGACATGGCAGCACACCTTCCACTCGAATAATGGCATCGCCTTCGGGCCGGATGATAAGTTGTATGTGAGCGTTGGCTCGACAACTGACCACGGGCCGCTGCAAATGGAAAATGAAGCGTCAATTCTGCGAATGAACCCCGACGGAACCGAGATGGAAGTGTTCGCGACCGGTTTCCGCAACGCCTACGACCTCGCCTTTTCACCCGCTGGCGAGTTATTCACTGCCGATAACAGCCCCGACGAACCGGACGAAAGCCTACCCTATCTGCCACCGGAAGAACTGAACTACGTGCAAGAAGGCAAGAATTACGGTTTTCCGTATGTCTACGGCACAGCAGGCAGCAACGACCAATACACCGCACCAGTCACTGACCTGTTCACCTCATCCGCCAGCAGCGGCTTGACGTATTACTCTGCCAGCCAATTCCCAACGGAATACGAAGGTATCTTCTTAGCGCAGTTTGGTACGGGCGCAGGTTTTTCGAAGGCGCTGGGCTTAACCAATGGTCAGCAGGTGGTTCATATCGCCCTGCAACCAGATGGTAAGGGTGGTTATACCGGCAAGTGGAAGCCGTTCGCACGCTTCCTGACCGAGTACGGCGTGTATAACCCGATTGATGTAACGGTCGGGCCGGATGGGGCGCTGTACATCACCGAATGGAACACGACCACCGTTTACCGGATTGCCTATGTCGGTGAACCTACCGCTAAAGCCAGTGAGATGGCTGCCGACAGCGCAACGGTACCGCAGTCGATTGGCGAAACGATTTTCCGCAGCGGCGCGAATGGCGCACCGGCGTGTGTCACCTGCCATGTGGTCGATACCAGTGCTGCGAGTGTTGGCCCATCATTGTTGGGCTTAAATGCGGTCGCTGATACGCGGGTAAGTGGTTTGAGCGCGGCGGATTACGTGCGCCAATCCATCCTGCATCCGAACGAGTATGTGGTCAATGGATATATCGCTGGTGTGATGTACCAGAACTACGAAGGACAGGTTACCGACGCGGATACTGATGCGCTCGTAGAATATGTGCTGTCGCTCGAAAAATAGAAAGATTCCGCAAGCTAAACGCATCTAGTCAAAATAATGATGCTCATTCCCACCAGCGATACCATACTTTGCGGCGCAGACCATATACACGACCAATCGGAGCGGGTGACATATAGTAGAGCCACGCCCAAAACATGGCTAAAAAGACGAAGCTGCCAATCGCACCAATCACTAGACCAATAATCCCGCCCATCGTTACATCACGCCCCGTGCGCTGATGAAGATAGGCTGTTCCAAATGAACCTATAATCGCACCCGCAATTGACCACATAGCCAAATACCACATTTGAAAACCCTCATCACCAATACTTGATTTATATAGGTTACAACAAAATTTACAGTCGCTCAGAAAAGAATTAATCAACATTGTAAAGATCTTGTGTAAACCAAAACCAATATCACTTATGCTCTCATTCCTTATTTTAGCTGCAAAGTTTATAATAGACGGTTGCTCATTGCCTGATGGGCAATCATGATTCACTAGTCAGGATAGAAACTGAGCTTATGCAACTCACTGGACTTCTGGACTTACTACGAGGCAGCGGGGTTTACCGCGATCTGCTCACCCGTTTGCAGGGTGACAGCGCCATGCCTGACCTGAGTGTCATCCGTGCGGCACGCCCATTTCTACTCGCGGCGCTGGCACAGGATTGGCAGGGGCCGATTATTTATATCACGGGGCGGATTGACCGCGCCTATAATGTATCCGAGCAGTTACCCGTATGGTTGGGCGACCGAGCGATTTACCGTTTCGCTGAGCCGACACCGCTGTTCTACGAACGTACCCCGTGGGTCGAAAATGTGATTCGTGGGCGCATCGCCACGCTGGCAGCGCTCACCCCACCGGACGACCAACCACCGGCCAATGTACAACCGATTGTGGTAACTTCAGCACGGGCAGTTATGCAGCGCACAATGCCCGTTAACCAATTCCGTAAGGCAACCATCATCCTCAAGCCGGGGCAGCGACACACCTTAGACGTTCTGCTGGGACGTTGGTTGAAGCTGGGATATGAGCCAGTTACCGTGGTGGTGGAGCCGGGGACATTTAGCCGGCGCGGTGGCGTGGTCGATATTTTCCCACTGGCAGCCGATAAGCCGATTCGCATTGACTTTTTCGACGATGAAATTGACAGCATCCGCGTTTTTGACCCGTCAACACAGCGTTCGGCAGATAAGCTGGCATTAGTCGCCATCCCGCCTGCGCGAGAAGTGCTGCCGGAACAAACACCGCCGCTTGCAGCGCACCTCGCGCCCTTTTTCGCAAGTTTAGCTTCGACGGCTGAGGACGCAACCTCACCGAACCGTGATGCCGAGCCACTGACGAATGGAGTGGCTTTCTCATACCTCGAACACTATCTACCCTATATTTATCCGCAGCCCGTTAGCCTGCTGGATTATGCGCCGGATGATGCGCTGATCGTCGTCGAAGATTGGGCAGAACTGCGGGACACCATCGCAGGGATTGAAGAAGGCGCGATTCAAACCCGCGCAGAACGGTTGTCATCGAACCAACTGGCGGCTGACCATCCACTGCCCTATTTAACATGGGACGCACTGGCAGAAGAATTCGAGAACCGCACAACCGTCCACTTCGGCAGCATGTCGTACACTGAGGATGATGACGACACCGAAGAAACACCCGCCCCAGTCGAAGAAGCCGCTGCTTCATTCCGGTCGGTGTTCGCGCCGGAAGAACGTTTTGGTGGGCAGTTGAAGCCGCTACTGGCACGTCTTCGCAATTACCAGAAATCGGGCGATTGTGCAGTGGTCGTGTCACAGCAGTCGGTACGGGTGGCTGACCTATGGCGCGAACAAGAAGGCTTCGTGCCGACCGTCAAGGATCTGATAGAGCCGCCAATGCCGGGGACATTCGTGCTGGTGGACGGGGCGCTGGGCGAAGGTTGGAAGATGCGGCTGCCGGGTATCGAAGTGCGCCTGCTGACCGACGCGGAAATATTCGGTTGGAACCGCCCCGAACCGCGCCGCCGTAAAACGGTTACCAAAGGACGTTTGCCCGAATCCAGCTATGCCGACTTGAACGCGGGTGATTTCGTCGTTCATCAGGATTACGGTATCGGTCGATTTGGTGGGATGCGCCGCCGCACGATTGAAGGCAACGAGCGTGAATATTTAGTTATCGAATATGCTGGCACAGATATGGTGTTCGTGCCGATTCATCAGGCTGACCGGCTGACTCGGTATGTGGGGCCGGACGACCGACCGCCGAGTCTGAGCCGCCTTGGTAAGCCGGATTGGGCGAAAGTGACCAGCCAAGCCCGTAAAGCAGTGGAGGACGAAGCCAAGGAACTGCTGGAACTGTATGCCAAGCGCATGGCAACACCCGGCCACCCCTACACGCCGGATACACCGTGGCAGCACGAACTGGAAGCCTCATTCCCCTATGTGGAAACTGAGGATCAACTCCGCGCTATCCGTGAGGTAAAGGGCGATATGGAACAGGCCGTGCCGATGGATCGCTTGATCTGCGGTGAAGTCGGCTACGGGAAAACCGAGGTGGCTTTACGGGCGGCGTTCAAGGCGGTGATGGGCGGCAAGCAGGTAGCGCTGCTGGTGCCGACGACCGTACTTGCCCAGCAGCATTACGAGAACTTTAGCCAACGCCTGACGAACTTTCCGGTGAAAGTCGAGATGATTTCGCGCTTCCGCACCAAGGACGAACAACGGGCAATCCTACCGTTGATCGCGAATGGGGAAATCGACATTATTGTTGGGACACATCGCATCCTGCAAGATGACGTGATCTTCAATAATTTAGGGCTGGTCATCATTGACGAAGAACAGCGTTTTGGGGTTACGCACAAAGAATCGCTCAAGAAGATGCGAACCGAAGTCGATGTGCTGACACTCACTGCCACGCCGATTCCCCGTACCCTGTATATGAGCTTAACAGGTGTACGAGACATTACCATGATTCAAACACCACCGGAAGAACGGCTGCCGATCATCACACATGTCGGGCCGTTTGACGAGCGTTTGTTACGGCAGGCAGTTGTGCGGGAACTGGAACGCGGCGGGCAAATCTTCTACGTGCATAATCGCATCAATACGATGGACTCGGTACGGGAGAAGTTAGAGCAAGTCGTGCCGGAAGCGCGGGTGGTTGAGGGTCACGGGCAGATGGACGAACGACTGCTGGAAAAAGTGATGGGTGCATTCGGACGGGGTGAATACGATATTCTGCTGTCCACGTCGATTATCGAGAATGGCATTGATATTCCCAACGCGAATACGCTGATTGTTGACCGCGCCGATTGGTTCGGCATGTCACAGTTGTACCAGCTCCGTGGACGGGTAGGACGCAGCGCTCAACAAGCGTATACCTACTTCTTCCACGCCAGCAACAACCGCCTGAATGATGAAGCCCGAACACGCTTGGAAGCACTGGCGGAATACACCGAACTGGGCGCAGGCTACCAGATTGCGATGCGCGATCTTGAGCTGCGCGGCGCGGGGGACATCCTCAGCACACGGCAAACGGGGCATGTAGCCGCGATTGGTTTGCACCTGTATACGCAGCTTTTGACACACGCAGTACAGCAGCTTAAGAGCGACATCAACCATGATGTACAGCCGCCGCTGCCGATCAGCAACGTGACGATTGACCTGCCCCTGCCAGCTTACCTGCCCAACGACTGGATTAACGAGATGGCGCTGCGGTTGCAAATTTACCGCCGAGTGGGCAGCCTGAACAGCATGGAAGATGTTGACATGATGCGCGACGAGCTGCGCGACCGTTTCGGAACGCTACCGCCAGCAGTCGATGGGCTAATGTATGGTATTGATGTCAAAATTCTGGCGCAAAAGGCCGGGGCAACGGCGGTTGTCACCATCAATGATTTCATCAACATACGCCTGCCGTATCTGGCGGAAATTAACCGCGAAAAGTTGGAGGCGGACATCGGCAACGGTGTGCGAGTCACGCGAACCGCCGTGATGCTTTCCACCGGGGACGAGACGTGGCAGTTACAACTACTGGATGTGCTGGCGAAGTTGGCTGAGGGTGTGCAGTCCGGCGTGGGGTTGTAAGGGGGCGTTTAAAAAGTGCCTCGCTCCCTCACTCCTTATCATTTCAACCTCACCCTCCACTCCCTCTCCAATTTGCTGAGTACAGCTTGGAGAGGGGGAGTCATACAAGATCGGTCTGATCGGGTGTTTCAAAGCACTCGCCACCACATCTTAGCCGCAAAGCGGAATGGTCTGAGACCATTCCCTACGAGAAAAGCATATTTGCGGTAGGTGACGCGGACGGAGCGCACTGCGTTCCTACAGAATAACCATTCGACCTTCTTAAGCAGTTAGTTAGGCAGCCGCCCCATGAGGCCATAAACGCCACGAATGAAACGATGAACACCATCGGAGGTTTGCCCGAACATGAGCGGGCAGGCTCCGGCGATGACCGTGATGTGGTGTTCGTGACAGTAAGTCACGGCTGATTCCGATACGCTGGTTACCGGCCCGTGGACACCACCATGCATCCACACACGGGTGATACCGGCTTCGGCACAATCATGCACGATCTGATCCGTTATTTCAGGGCGGGTGATGATGACTACACCATCAACAACCACAGGAATTGCTTGAAGGCTTTTATAGCAAGTAACACCTTCAACCGTATCGGCGTTGGGGTTGACCGGATACACCTCGTACCCCGTGTCACGGAAGCGGCGATAAATGGCATTGGCAGCGCTGGCAGAGTCGGTTCGCGAAACGCCTGCGACCGCGATCCGCTTTTGGGCAAGAAAATCATCCACTTTAGCGGTTAAAGTACTCGACATCATAAACCTCGTAGAAATCAATTTATCTCATCACTGTTCATATTCATTGAAATACAGATGATTCAGAATCTACAGTGATAGGTGTAATGGTTGACGGGTTATGATGGTCAGCAACAGGCTTTTTCTTATTGCTCAAATTTCGCAGATTTTGCCCTAAAGGACTCCTTCGTTCGCAATACTTCCGCCGAAATGGCGTGCGGGAAGTTCCCTTGCATCCGCGGAATCGTCATTTTGTGTCGGCAGGAATGAGGGAGGCTGACGCTGAAATGGCGCAGGTTCGGCTGAACGCTCCCGTATGGCTGCCGCCGATGTCGATTCGGCGGATGTCGGGGAGGGAACTGCCGAATTGACACAAACGCCGCGAAATGCTCTCGTATAGCTGCCGCCCCTTCTGTCGATTCGGCGGATGCAAGGGAGGGAACTGCCGAATGAATACAAGCCACTGCCAATACATTAACGCAAAGGCGCAAAGGAAAATTGAAAATAAATCTCCACCCCAGAGAGAGAAACTTCGCACAGCGCGCCAAGAAGAGAAGAAAAATTTAGCACAAAAGCTCCAAGGGACAATGGCATAGGGTAGGACTACATTAAGTGGTGGATGGTGAAATTGAGTGCAGCTACCCCACCCCCAGCCCCTCCCCGTAGTAACAGGGAGGGGAGAAAATACAAATTTAGGGGGTAAATTCTTGACGATTTGCAGCAAGAAAATGCTTCCACCGTTTAGTGTGGTGCTACCTGGCATAGCAACAAGACTAATTTTAGCACAAAAATTCTTATTCAATGGTTCGAATTTTCAAACTTTTGGGATTTGCGTTGGGAAGTTGGTGGTTAAAAGTAAGTAGCGCTGGCTGGATGAATCCAGCCCCTACAATGTGAACCTAAAATTTACAGGTGTCGAACTTCATCACTTACCAGTTGACCACTACCCTCCGTTTAGTGCAGTAAGACCAGCACTGGCAGCTTTTAGGCTTCCCGTTTGATGTCCTCGAATGTGCCATCGGTGATGGTGGCTAGTTGGCCGAGGGTAACGCCGAAGATGGCATTGCTGGCTCCACCAGCGGGATAGACCTGCTCGAAGCGCTTGAGTGAGTCATCAAGGTAGATGGCACGGGGCTTGGTGCGATGACCAAGCGGAGGGACACCACCGGGGGCATAACCAATGAGGTCGATGCACTGCTCCGGCGTAGCAAACTTCACCTGCTTGCGGGTAATCCCTTGCAGCGCGGCGACTTTGCGATCATCAACACGCTGGTCGCCGCTGGCGATGACGACAATGGGTTTATCATCAACAATGAAGCAAATGCTTTTAGCAATTTGACCTAGTTGGCAGCCTATTTCATCAGCGGCTAACTGTGAGGTGGCGGTCGAATTTTCGAAGAAGCGGATGGTAATGCCAAGGTTAAAGGTATCCAACACGTTTTGTACATGCTGCGGTGATAAAGGCTCCATTGTTTTCTCCCGTGATGACGATTTTTTCCGTCACAATATTAAGACATTCACGATTTACGCGCCAATGTTAAGAGTTTTGCAATGAATATTAAATTATTTTATACTCAGGCACTTCTTTTATTGTAAGTGAGCGAGCATATGAGTCTAGCACAAGCCTACCAAGTTAAGATCAACGATACCCTTATTGAACTACATGAAGGTGATATTACGGTTCAAGATGCGGATGCCATTGTTAATGCCGCTAATTCTTCGCTGCTCGGTGGAGGAGGTGTCGATGGGGCGATCCACCGTGCGGCGGGTCCACGCCTGTTGGAAGAAACACGCAGGCTCAATGGATGCCAAACGGGAGACGCAAAAATAACCAGCGGGCATAACCTAAAAGCGCGGTATGTTATTCATGCAGTTGGGCCAATTTACCAGCAAAACGATCCCAATGTGCCGCTGCTGCTGGCGAGTGCATACCGTCGCAGCTTGGAAGTCGCCGCAGAAAATGACCTACAGACGATTGCTTTTCCATCAATTAGCACAGGGACATACGGCTATCCGGTGGAAGAGGCAGCGCCGATTGCATTAGAGACAATATTGAAATTTGTGATTCATTACCGAGGGATAAAACGAGTAGGCTTCATTCTGTTTAATTCTCAAATACGTGAGAATTATGGAAGCGCTCTCAAACGCCTATTGAACCAAAACCCCGACATTATGAAGCCAATTTGAATACCACACCGACCGTTGGCTTCGCCCGCTGTGGTACACCCGTTCCCGATGAAATTCTACGATGAAGTGTACGACTTAGTCTGTAGCCATCGATTGTAAGTTTGCCAGAACACTCTGGAAACCTTTGAAATCGCCGCCGGACACAGTCTTGCGAATACGCGCATCGATTTGCTCAGCGCTATCCAACACTTCTTCACGATGGCTGTTACCTTTTTTAGTCAGGTATATACGAACAGCTCTACGATCTGAAGAATCGGGTCTTCTTTCGATCATATCTTTATTCTGGAGTTTATCCAAAATTGGTGTAAATGATGTCGCTGCGCGGCCTACTGCACGGGCTAATTCAGATGCATGTTGACCATCCGTCTCATACAGGGATCGGAGTATATACCATTCAATTACCGTCAATCCTAGGGGTTCAACTACCTGACCATAAACTTGGTCAAGATTACGCAAAGCGATATCTAAATTACACCAGATACTGCCATTAAAGCGCATAGATTGATTCTTCGATTCAGTCATTAGTACCTCAGTTTTATGTTTTTCTGCTAAGCAGAGTTAATAAGGGGAATGCACAAATAAATCATTCTAAAGAAAGCGAAAAAACTAAGTCACCAAGACCTAGTTCGTCGCCAGAATTCACCATATAAGGAATGTCGGGTTTTAATCTTTTGCCATTAATAAACGACCCATTAATAGAACCGAGATCTAGTATATGAAGTTTGGATTGGTAACGGACAAAAACCGCATGACGGCGCGATACACCTTTATCGAGGGCTTTAAACTCGGCAAGGTCAATATCAGGTATAAAGCTGCTCCGACTATCAGAGCGGCCTAATACATAACCATCTGTATTTGAAAGTGCGACTTTCAAACTTTGTGTGGGGTTATCACTTAATTGCAGTATCAGACTACTATCCATTCCTACCTACATTGTATTACTACGATCAGGACATATTAGTATTATGAATATAACGCCGAAAAATAACGCATTATTACAATCTTTTCTGTAACGTATTGCGTAAGTGATAAACTAAGCCACGCTATTATCTAAAATGATGGCATAATCTTCAACGGCGTATTTTTATGTTAATCTGGTTTGAAATACTTCTGATACTTTATACCCGTTTTAGGGGTACTTTAACGTTTAATTTATCAAAAATGCGCATGAAATCAAGTTTAACTATCCAATACAGTCAACATTTATTTCGAAACACATTAATTCCTCATATCATTGAAATACAATATCATACCAATAATACCATAAGAGAATATGAAATAGCAAAAACCAATCTTTTGCGACAATGGGATGTAATAGCATCCGTTATACCCCATTCGCACAAACGATTTCCACAACAGGCGATAAATATTTCAATAATCGATTAACATTAGTAATTGCGCAGAGATTTAAGTTTGTGTAATAAATGTATCATAAATCGAACCATTGTTAAACGTTTAAGTGTTTAAGGTTTCCAAGTTGTAATATCAGGATGATCAAGTGGGGCAAAACTTAATAAGGTGGATGTGTTTTCTTCTTTGGTGTAATAAACGATGTAGTCTTGATTGATCTGGAGGCGTTGGTCTGGAGCTAGACTCCGTTTAAACTTCATCACGTTTCCAGACTGCGAGGTTAAGGTGAATGGCCGCCAAAATTGCCAGCGTGGGGGTAAGCGTTGACCGGTGTGGAAAATACCGTAATAAATTTTGACACGTCTATACTGCCACCACCGCTGGTAGAGCCGGAATAGTCCATAAGCTATCCCTACTGCCCCCACCATCCATAAACCGCCCACGAACAGCGTAAACAATAAACTGCGTAACAAGATGATTGCGGGAACCATAAGCAGGAGTAAGGATATAAACGGTTCGAGAACGATCTCGCGCAGTTGATCCGGGTGCAGCCTATTCACGCGGTTGACGAGCAAGAACTGGCGCATTTTTGGTGAAACACGAACATCAATTATTACATTCATGGGGCAAGCGTGATCCTATTCTTCGAGTACAGGTATTTTGATGCGACTCCCCAATTGTAATACGATGACGCTGGCAATAATAAACGCGCCGCCGATGAGCTGAACACCTAGCAGTTGTTCGCCCAAAAACCAGCCCGCAAATACAAGGGTTAGAATTGGCTCTACCGTGCCGATGATCGAAGCGCGCGCCGCACCGATTTTTTGTATGCCAACCGTTAAAAAGAAACCGGCAAACACTGTGCTCAAGCTGGCGATTGCAAGCATTCGCAGCCACAGCTCAACACCATTTGGATGACTGGCCGCTAAGTTCGGCAGTGAGAATGCGATTTGGCCGATATTCGGCAGCAGGTCGAGCGACGTTTGTGCTGCCCTAAAGGGTATCAGGAATACGAGCGTTAGGAAAGCACCGGTGGTCGTCCATGCGCTGGCCTGCCCGAAAGCCGTATGCCCTTTTAATACACGGCTGCTCAACATGAAATAGACAGCGATGAGTAAAGCGCAGAACAGTGCCAACAGCACGCCGACAAGGTTATCATTGCCAACACCCTGCCCGAAGTCGGGTACGGTTAGCACAATGCCGATGGTGGTCAGTACGAGGGCAACCCACCCTGCCAATGGCAAGCGTTCGCCCATCAAAGCCGATAGGACGGCGACGATGGCTGGATAGGTGTAAAACAAAACGACAAACGTGCCTACGGGCACACGTTCGAAGCCATAGAAGGTCGCAACGGCTGCCACAGCGAGGATTGCCCCCATCAGCATCAATTTAAGGCGCGGGAGAGGTTTGTCACCCGCTGGCAGGCGCAATAGAGGCACGATCAGCCATATTAAAGGCACGGCCAGAGCAAAGCGCCACGTTGCAATATCAAGCGGCCCAAGCCCAGCGAGTTGTAAACCTTTGATAAATACGGGTAGGATGGAATAACCGGTCACGGAGGCCAACACCAACAAGATGCCGTCGCGTTCGTCTCGTGACATGTTCATCGTGTTTAGCCTGTCACCGGAGGCGATTCATCAAGCGCTGCATCGGCAACGGTTTCACGCCGCAGTTGTAATAAGATCACGCTGGCGAGGATGAAGCCAGCACCCAACAATTGTATCCATTCCAAAGTCTCATGTTGGATTAGCACAGCCCACACGAGAGTCAAGACCGGTTCGATCATGCTGATGATGGAGGCACGGGGCGCACCGAGGCGGCTCATGCCAGCGTAGAAGCTAAAGATGGGGATGACAGTGCTGATGACGGACAGCCCCAGCAAACCGACCCAGACATTGATGTTGGGCGGAATGGTGGTTGCGTCGGACTGCAAGCCGCGAAAGGCCACCAACAGCACGACGTAGATGAATGAGCCGCTGATGCTCCACGCACTCGCAGCCGACAGGTTCTTCACACCTTTTACCACGCGACCGCTGAGCAGGATATAGAGCGCGTAGGTCACGGCGTTGGTGAGTACCAGCACCACGCCAAGCGGATCGACACCTTCTAGCCCTTGAAATAGGTTCGGCACGGTCAATATGACACCGATTAAGGTTAGGCCAAGCGCAAACCAACCGCGACCGGATAAACGTTCGCCAAACGCAATCGCGCCAATGGCGACCATCGCGGGATAGGTGTAGATGAGGACAGTGTAAAGGGAAACCGGCAGACGTTCGACCGCAAAGAACGCAACCATCGCCACAACACCGAAGAGCAGCCCCATCGCGATCAATCGTCCACGCGGTAAGCGTTCGACGGGCTTACCCGACTGCCCACGCCGCAGCCAAACCATCGCCAGCCATGTTATCGGCGCGGAGATGACAAAACGCCACACCAAAATATCCAGCGGGGAGAAGGTGCTGTTGTCGTAGATGAATTTGGTGAAAATGGCAAAGAAGGAATACCCTGCTGCCGCAACCAGAATAAACAGCAGGCCATCGCGTTGTGTGCGGTTCATATCAATCCTATTAGGGCGGACAAATAACGATGTAAGTATAAAGGGGCTATAACGAATGATGCAGAGCCAAATAGTGCCACAAACGGGTAACAAAAAAGGACGAGGTATCCCCCGCCCTTCATCATACACAGTGCCAATAAGTCTACTTGATGACTGCGGCTACGACAGTCAGCTTATCGGTCAGGTTGGTTGCAAGGAAAGGCAGAATACCCATCACAACCGTACCCGCAAAGGCGACGTAGATCGCCCAATTGACGTATTCAGTCGCGCCTTCAGCCTTGTCGCCCTCACCATCACGCAGATACATGTTGACGATGATACGTAAGTAATAAAATGCGCTTACCACACTCGTCAGCACGCCGATGATTGCCAGCGGGAGCAAGTTTGCTTCCAACGCCACACGGAACACATACCATTTACCGATGAAACCAGCGGTGAGCGGAATACCGGTGAGGCTGAGCATAAACACCGCCATCATAAAGGCAAGTGCGGGGCGGCTCTTTGCCAACCCGATGAAGTCTTCAAGGCTGGTTCCGCTACCGTCGTCCTTTTCAATCGCCATCGCGACACCGAACGCGCCGAGGTTGGTGAACATATAGGCGATGAGATACAGAAGCGCAGCCTGAATTGAACCCACGCCCAGACCGGATGTACCCGCCGAGGCGACAGCCATCATAATGTAACCGGCATGAGCAATGGACGAGTAGGCCAGCATACGCTTGATATTCGTTTGGGCAATCGCCACGAAGTTACCAAGCAGGATGGTCGCCGCAGCCACCAACCAGAACGTTTGCTGCCACGCGGCAACCGTTTCACCACTCTTGAGGAAGAAGGTCGGCAGGGCAATTACGACGATACGCAGCAGCGCCGCGAAACCGCCAATCTTGGCACCAACGCTCATGAAAGCAGTCACGGGAGTGGGCGCACCTTCATAAACATCGGGCGTCCACATATGGAAAGGAACGACTGCTACTTTAAAACCGAGGCCAACTAAGATCAAGCCAGTACCTAGCAGCAGCAGGAATGCGGCAGAACCACCGGTCGCGACGATTTGCTCCACGCTGGAAAAAATTGCTGGCAGTGTAGTTGTACCGGTCGCGCCGAACACCAGCGCCGAACCATACACGAAGAATGCACTGGCAAACGCGCCGAGGATAAAATACTTCATACCGCTTTCTTCCGAGCGCACATCCGGCACACGGAAAGCCGCCAAGATGTACAGCGGGATACTCAGCAGTTCCAGCGACACGAATATAGTCACCAGATCGTTCGCGCTTGCCATGAACATCATGCCGCTCAAGCTGAACAGGATCAGCGCGTAAAACTCACCGCGTTCGATTCCAGTACGCTTGAGGTAATCAATGCTCATCAGGATGCTAATGAAGCCGGTAACCAGCACAATGACATTCGCGATGCTGGTGAAGCCATCCGCCACAAACATACCTAAAAAGGCGGTTCCGCTTTCATTAAACGTGAACAAATTCACTATGAAGCTAAAAACAATTGTGCCGAGCGCCAAAAACGCCGTCACGATTTTGCGGTCACGCGGGATGAGTACCACGTCGATCAGCAGCAGCAAACAAGCGCCGACTGCCAGCACCACACCGGGCGCGCTCATCCATACGTTTAAGTCAGCAAAACTCGGAACTGAAAACATAATCTACCCCTAAAACAGTTGAGGCGTTTCTAAAAAGGGCGGCTTACACCGCCCCGACCGATTTTAGCGCAGTACGGTACTCGCTACTGAATGGACGTTCTGAGCGATCTGTGTGACCGCCGGCCCCATCGAGTCGAAGAACACCTTCGGCTGCACACCAATCCAGATAATAACCACGATCATTGCAATCAAGACCGTGTATTCGCGCCAATTCGGCTTCTCAAGGTGGTTATTTTCTTCATGGGTCACATCACCCATGAACACCTTCTGGTACATGTACAGCATGTAAACGGCTGCCAAGATGACGCCGAGGGTTGCGAACAGTGCGTAGAAGAAACCGAGTGTCTCGCTGCCAAACGCGCCCATCAAAATGGTGAATTCGCCAACGAAGCCGTTCAAACCGGGCAAGCCCATGCTGCTCAGGGTAATCACGAGGCTCAAGCCGCCAAACACAGGCAGAACCTTCCAGATACCACCATAAGCCGCGATGTCCTTGGTGTGGCGACGTTCATACAGCACACCGACGAGCAAGAACAAGCCGCCGGTACTAATACCGTGATTGACCATTTGCAAGATCGCGCCCTGAATACCGATGGTGTTCAGTGCGAAGATACCGAGGATAACGAAACCCATATGGCTGACCGAGGAGTAAGCCACGAGCTTCTTGACATCGGTTTGGGCGTAAGTGACCCATGCGCCGTAAATGATGCCGATAACCGCCAAGCCCGCGACAAACGGTGCCCATGCAACCGATGCCTGTGGGAACAGCGGCAGGCAGAAGCGGATGATGCCATAGGCACCGAGCTTCAGCAGCACACCAGCCAGAATAACTGAGCCAGCGGTTGGGGACTGAACGTGGGCGTCTGGCAGCCAACTGTGGAATGGGAAAATCGGCACTTTGATAGCAAAAGCGATCAAGAAACCGAGGAACAGGAACGACTGCGTACTAAAGATGCCGCTGAACGGGAATACCAGACTGCCCGACTGGATCAGCGCGGTAATCGTCGGCAGGGAGAAAGTACCGGCGTTGATGCCCACATACAGGATCGCCAGCAGCATCAAGATCGAGCCAGCCATCGTGTACAGGAAGAACTTGACGGCGGCGTAAATGCGATTTTCCGCACCCCAGATGCCGATCAAGAAATACATCGGGACGAGCGTGACTTCCCAGAAGATGTAGAACATAAACAGGTCTTGGGCCATGAACACGCCCAACATGGCGAATTCCAGCAAGAGCATGAAGATGAAGTACAGGCGGTCACGTCCGCGTTCGTGCAGCACATGCACCCCGAACGAGCTGAGAATGGCGACCGGCATAATGAAGCCCGTCAGCACAATCAGCAGAATGCTTACGCCGTCCACACCCAGCGAGAAGCTGATGCCAATGCTCGGTATCCACTCCATCTGCTGGACGAATTGCATACCGGGGTTAGAGGGGTTGAAGGTCGCCCACATAATGAGTGTGGCGATGAAGGTCGCACCGCTAAAACCAAGCGCCGTCCATTTAATATTCTCGTTTGCATGTCCGTGCTCATCATGCTCACGCATGAATAGCAGAGGGATAATCCCGATCAGTGGGAGAAATAACACCACTGTCGAGAGTGAAATCGCGGAACTTCCCATAAGTACGCTCTCCTCAAAATCCGGCTGCGATTAAACTAGAACCGCATGTTTGCCATTATAACCAACCTACCGTTGCAAGGCAGGGAGTATCAAAATCACGATGACCAGTACCACACCCAACATAAAACTGATGGCGTAAGTACGAACGTATCCGGTTTGCACCTTGCGCACACCACCGCTGATCCAGCGCACGATGCGGGCGACACCGTTGACGATGCCGTCAATCAGGCCAATATCGACAGGCTTGCTCAGGAGTTGGGCAATCCCATTGAAGCCTTTGGCGATCACCGTATCGTGGAAGTAGTCGTGCCAGAAACGCCAGTCAAGGGTATTCGCCAAGAACTGCGACAGCTTATTAAAGGGATTCTCGAACAACCGGAAGTAGGTTTCGTCCCAGTACAACCGCGCGTTCGCCAGCCCGAAGATCGTATCACCGCCCGAAACACGGTCAATCAATGGGTCATGGTCAGCCACAGTCGCCGATTTGCCCTTGCCGTAGATGGAACGTGCGGCAAAGATCGCGCCTAGCGCCAAAGCCAGTGCGAACAGGGCAACACCCGGTTGGAATTCCGCCGCGTGTACGTGAACAAGGCTGTGTTCCAGCCACGTCGTAAAGTTATGGGCGGTGAAAATATTTTCCAGCCCCAACACGTTTGAGGGTGTGTTCAAGAAGCCACCGAAGATGCTCAAGAAAGCGAGCACGATCAGCGGGAAGGTCATCGAGAATACGCTTTCCGGCGCGTGGTCAGCAGCCTCGGTACGGGGTTGACCGAAGAACACCATTTCAATTTGCCGCCACATATAGAAGGCTGTGAAAGCGGCTGCCGCGACAAGCAGTACGAAAACGATATAACCGCCAGCCGATGCGAGGAATGAGCTTGCGCCCAAACCCTTCAGCCACGAGTCCGCCAGAATTTCGTCCTTCGACCAGAAGCCAGCGAAGGGGAAGATACCGGCTAAAGCCAGTGTACCGACTACGTAGGTGATAAAGGTGATGGGCATCCGACGAGCCAAGCCACCCATATTGCGCATGTCTTGCGGGTCAAAGTCGTGGTCGTCGTGATGCTCGTCACCATGCCCATCGCCGTGGGCATCATGGGCGTCGTGTCCGTGGTCATCATGACCGTGACCGTGTGAACGGTGCGCCGCGTGGTGATGACCGTGTTCCATACCATGAATGACCGAACCGCTGCCAAGGAACAACAGCGCCTTGAAGAATGCATGTGTAACCAAGTGGAACATGGCCGCGCCGTATGCACCGACACCGACCGCCGCCACCATGAAGCCAAGCTGGCTAACGGTACTGTAAGCCAGAACGCGCTTGATATCCCACTGCCCCAGCGCCACAAAACCAGCCATTAAAGCGGTTGTTGCGCCGACAATGGCGACAATGAATGAGGTCAGTTCAGCGTTATAGAAGAATACGTTGCTCCGGCACATCATGTATACGCCAGCCGTAACCATCGTCGCGGCGTGGATGAGCGCGCTAACGGGTGTTGGACCCGCCATCGCGTCCGGCAGCCAGACAAACAATGGGATTTGCGCGGATTTACCGGTCGCACCCAAGAGCATAAACAAGGTGATAATCACCAGTACAGTTTCAATCGGCAATGAGAACGGGCCAAAGTCAACTTGATGGTGATCTTTTACCATCCGCTCGGCTTGACCAAATACGCCAAGCTGTTCGGTGGGGATATGGTCATTATTGGTATAAACGACACTGGTGGTTATGCCGTGACCGTCATCGGCAGCAGCTTCACCGTGACCACCTTCGGTAGTAGCGGCTGCTGCGCCATGTGCGTCAGTTTCAGCGGGTACTGCTTCACCGTGGCTATCGGTGGCAGCGGCCTCACCATGCTCACCTTCAGCGGGAGCAGCCCCATGCTCACTGGTTTCGCCATGAGCGCCTGCATTAATGTTGGCAATTTCGCCGGGGCGATAATAATCGAGGGTGCCGAACGTCCAGAACATCAGGAAAACGGCAGTTAAAATACCGAAGTCTCCCACACGGTTCAAGATCATGGCTTTACGAGCGGCGTTACTGTTCTTCCAACCCACACCATTCGGACGGTCAAACCAAAAACCGATGAGGAGGAACGAGCAGACGCCCACGCCTTCCCAGCCGACGAACATCATCAAGAAGTTGTTGCCCGTCACCAGAATGAGCATGAAGAACAAGAACAAGTTCAGGTAGGTAAAGAAGCGGGAGAAACGCGGATCGCCGTGCATATATCCGGCGGCGTAAATGTGAATGAGCGAGCCTACACCCGTCACCACCAGCATCATCGTCACACTGAGCGTATCAACACGCATTTGCCACGGGATGCTCACATTTGCAGTGCCGATTTGAATCCAGCCATCCAAGAACGGCGGGTTTACGACAACCGACTCATAGCCGCTGCCGCGCAGGTACGCCCACAGCAGTACCGCCACCGCGAACGACAAGAGCGCCGCTGTTGTGCCGAGGATACTCGACAGCCGTTCGCCCAGCCGCGGCCCCACAAACAGGTTTAATATAAACCCGATGAGCGGGATAAAAAGAATGAGTGTCACTAATGACGGGTAATTTTCCATAATGCCCCTCTGTATCGAGCGATCTGTTTACGCGGTACTGTGGTGATCAGGTATCAGCACAGGTTCCGGCACTCAGTACGACTCGGCCTACCCTTCCATCTGGTGCAATTCGTCGACGTTGATACTTTTCTTAGTGCGGAAGATTGCCACAATCAATGCAAGGCCAACCGCGACTTCGGCGGCTGCGACCGCAATGACGAAGAACACAAACAAGTGCCCTTCCATCTGGTTCCACTGCTTGGCAAAAGCGACCAGCGCAAGGTTCGCCGCGTTCAACATCAGTTCAACCGACATGAACAGTAGGATGGCATTCTTCTTTAAAAGCACGCCCATCGCACCAAGAATAAACAACACCGCGCTCAACATTACAAAATCGGTTGTATGAAGCATTTTTCACTCGCTCCTGAATTCACACTGCATTAGTCGCCAGCCGCCGGTTCACTTTGTTGTGCTGGCAAACGCGGCACAGCCTCACCTGCCACATCCTGACCAATCTGGTCGCCAATGACGTTGGTCAGCGGCTTCATCACCTTACGCCGGACATCGCGGCGGCGGGGTTGGAAGCCTTCTTTGTGGGTCAAGGTAATCGCACCGACCATTGCGGCCAGCAGCAGAATAGCGATCAGTTGGAAGGGCAGCATGTACTTGCTAAACAGTAAATTACCAATCGACTGCGGGCTACCAAACGGTTCAACGGCCTTATCCACCAAGGGAATAGCGACGTTGCGTGTGCTGCCATCCAGCAATTCTTCGGTTCCAATCACCAGCAGTTGCGATGTATCGCGCTTAATGGTGTAAACTTCGAGATTGTTCAGGTTCGCCACGCGCAGCAGTTTGCTATAGTCAGGCTGGTTCGCGTCCACTTCGGTGAACACCCACGAACGCTGGGTCGCATCTTCGCTGATGAGTGGCAGCTCGACCAACGCGCCCGGTTGAATATCGGCCTGAATAATTCGGTCATCACGCAGCGACAAATTCGTTTCAGCGTTATCCGAATCAGCACCGAAGTCAATCAGGTTCAAAGGCTTATCATAACCGTTGAAAATAGCGACCCGTGCTGTCCGCGCATCCACCGATTCGACATTGCTTTCGACAAGGCTGACAGTCGGCGGGGTGCTTTTCGTACCGCCATAAGCAACTGCGGTATAAGCGTTTGCCTGACGTGTGGTTTCACCAGAGAGCGAGAAGTTCACCGTCTGCACAACATCAGTTGTACCGGCGGGGTTCAAGGTCACTGTGTAATCACCCGGCTCAACTGGTTGAAAACTAGTCGCCTTACCGAAGGCCAAATTGCTTGCAAACAACTCGCCATTGGCGTACACATCCACGGCTCCGGCATACGGCGCGGCATGAACCACGCGCAGTTCCGGTTGGCGATTGATCGTACCATTCAGGTCAATTTTGCCGGTGCTGATGCTGTAGAACGACACCACCGCGAATGACACACCTAAAGCGGTTGCGACAATTTCTAACCAGCGGAAACGGCGTACCGGCAAGGTTGTTTTTTCTGCCCCTAAGAGCATGATTACAAATAAGAACAACACCATAATCGCCCCGGCGTATACAGCAATTTGTATCATCGCAAGGAAAGGTGCGTCCAACATCAGGTACAACAGCGCAACACAGGCAAAGTTCACAATGAGGAACAGTGCGCTGTGGACGGCGTTATCGCTCAACAGCATAAATACTGCCGCGAATACTGCCATACCCATCACAATAATAAACAGTGCTTCCATATGGTATTCTCACTATTGGATGCTGACTGCCAACGTTTGTGCAGTTTAGCGCAAACTACGTCAGACTTCAAATCTCAAAACACACAATTAGGGGCGGATTTTAACACCGCCCCTGCTATTCCCTCAATCAATTGGAGACCCAACTTACCACCCACATCGTACAGCGCGAACGGATAAGTTGACGACTCCATTTAAGCCTCATATCTGCTGACCGGTCAGCAGGTTACGCGCCATGCTAGAGCGGGTTTTGCATATCCGGTATCGAGCGTGTGTAAACGCCCTTTTCCACCGTTTGTGGCGTATCCGGCTTGCCTTCCGGCGGCGGGTCAATCAGCATATCCTTGGTAAAAATCGCGTCGCGGCGGTCGGTGAAGCTCATGCGATGTTCATGCCCCAGCACAATGGCCTCGGTCGGGCAAGCATCTTCGCAGTAGCCACAGAAAATGCAGCGCAGCATGTTAATTTCGTAGGTCTTGGCATAACGTTCGCCGGGGCTGTAACGCTCCTCGTCCGTATTCTCTGCTGCCTCAACCCAGATCGCGTCCGCAGGGCATGAAGCCGCGCATAACGCGCAACCGATACACTTCTCCAAGCCGTTGTCGTAGCGCTTGAGTTCGTGCCGTCCCTTATAGCGTTCAGAAAATTCCTGCACCTGTTCTGGATATTGAATCGTAACGGGTGTTTCCAGCAGGTGCTTAAATGTTGTTGCAAAACCGCGTATGACGTTCATCTTCTAAAACACTCCTCAACCCGTTTGGTTCAATTGATCGGGGTGAATAGCAGCCTACCCACCCCGCAGTGATCGTCTACTACTTAGCCTTCTTCTCGCGGATCTTGGCGAGCATGGCTTCCTTGTCGAACTTCGGCTTGGCACCAGCGGCTGGCTTGGGCGCGTCCGCAGCAGGCGCAGCAGCTACCGGAGGTGCAGCCGTTTCAGCCGCTACAACGGTTGGCGCCGCAGCTACAGCTTCAACTGCCGGAGCAGCTTTCTTGACCGATGCGGCTATCGTCTTTTGGGCGGGTAAAGCCTCGCCACCGAACGTACCGTACTGCTTGGCAAAGGTAACGCTGGGGTTTTCCGGCTTCTTCGGTGCTTCCGGCTCAACATAATTTGGGCTGGTCGCCGCAATCTTTTGCAGTTGGTCAATGGCGAAAGAC
>JAPUDW010000429.1 GCA_027492915.1 Bacteroidota bacterium
AAAACCGGACATCACTTGATGCCCGGTTAAGTTATGATCTATATAGTTGTTTCTACGCGAACCTAGCCCAAGTAATCGCGCAGGTTCAGTGCCAAACGGGGATGACGCAAGCTGCGCAGCGCTTCTTTTTCCAGTTGGCGGATGCGTTCGCGGCTCAGGCCAAATTTGTTGGCGATTTCTTCGAGGGTGTGTGGTTCACCACCACCAAGGCCGAAGCGCAGTCGTAGAATATGGCTCTGGCGTGGGGTGAGTTCACTCAACACTTCTTCAATCGTCTCTTGCAGCAGATGTTGGGTTGCAGACTCGACGGGACTGGGGGATTCTTGATCTTCGATGAAATCACCGAATTCACTGTCGCCGTCATCGCCGACCGGACGTTCCAGCGCAATCGCGTGTTGGCTGGCATCCATCATGCCGCGCACACTGTCTGCCGGTAAATCCATCTCCGAAGCAATTTCTTCTGGTGACGGGCGGCGACCCAACGATTGTTCTAGATTTTGTGCGGTGCGGTACATCTGGCGGATGCGTTCAGTCATATGCAGGGGAATGCGGATGGTGCGGGTCTTCTGGGCGAGGGCGCGGGTGATCGCTTGGCGAATCCACCACGTTGCGTAAGTGCTGAAGCGGTTACCACGTTTGTAGTCGTACTTGTCAACCGCACGCATCAAGCCAACGTTGCCTTCCTGAATGAGGTCGGGGAAGGGGAGTCCTTGCCCCATGTAGCGCTTGGCAATGCTGACCACGAGGCGGGTGTTTGCCCGACCAAGGTGTTCACGAGCCATTTGCCCTTCTTCAATCAGGCGTTCCATATGCCCAACCCATGCATCACCATTCAACTCTTGTGAACCGGGGCGGCTCACAGAGCGGCGACCTTCTTTGCCCATTTCGATCCGCTTCGCCAGCTCGATTTCTTCTTGAGCCGTCAACAGCGGTTCTTGAGCCATCTGGCGGAAGTACAACCCCACCGGATCATCAGCCGACACCGCGTTGATGTCGCCTACGCCCGGATCATGAGGTAGTTCTTCTGGCTCGAACTCCATCTCGATCTCTTCACTCATCACGGCCCCGCCGCGTAACGACGGTTCACTTTCCTGTCGGACTTCTACTCCCATTTCATCCAACTCAAATAGGAGGTTTTCTACGGTGTTTGCATCATCTCCTTCTTCATCTAGTAACTCAAGGACATCATCGAACGTCAGATAACCCCGCTGGTCGGCCCGGTTCATCAGTTCTTGTATCAACTTGGCACCCTCTTAACGTACTTAGATGGTTAATTACTTCCGACTGTTAAGATCATAACTATTTGTAATGTTTTTAACAATCACCTAAACGCCCATATTTTAGCATAGATTTTATCCATTTGTGAATAAACCATTAATGAACACATGCGTAAGAAATTTGAAATTGGACTTAAAGGATTAAGATTTGGTAATGTTAATGGCTCGTAAATACTAATTTTTTCCGAAATAGTGTTACACTTACCTTTGCTAATGTTGCAAACTTCTAATCTTTGCATATGATAATTGTATGATGAATTCTTGACGCACCCGTGCGTAATATTAAGGTAACGACATGGCGACCCGACGTTTTACAGGTGATCTCCCACCCGACTCAAATGATGATGGCTTTGCTAACCCACAAATGCCAATTCAACCGGCTCCTGCCCAGCCCCAACGTCCTGCCGCACCTGCTGCTCCCCGCTCTGCGCCGCAGCGCCCCTCAGCACATCTTCCTCGAACGCTGACACAAGTTCTAAACGAAGCCAATGAACGCGTAATTCAGGGTGATCTGGTTGATTATGTGCCGATGTCAACGGGTTTTGATCCGTTAGATGGCTTCATCGGTGGTGGCCTTCGCAAAACTGAACTGACGCTTCTAGGCGGCGCACAGGGTATCGGCAAAACTATTGCCACGCTGCAAATCGCGCGTAACATCGCTATGCGCCCTGATCAGTACGCTTTCTACTTGTCCTACGAACATACCGAAACCCATCTCATGCACCGCTTGCTGTGTATGGAAAGTATCAACCCGCCCGAAGTTGATCTTACACGCGGTATCAAGCTGCGTGATCTGTACCAGATTATTGTGGCGGAACGTGCGAAAGGTTTTATGGGGCGCGATCCAAACTCCCCCGGTTCGCTGCAAGCTATTCTGAAAGAAAATCCACGCACGGCTCCTGCATTGGCACGGATGGCACGCTATGCCGACCGCATGATTCTCGTCAAAGCCAGCCCTGCGGTGACGACCCTCAAAGCGATCAAGGAAATGACCGCCCGTTTGTGTGATGCAACCGGCGGTAACGTCACTGTGTTCGTTGATTATCTGCAAAAGATCGCCGTGTATCCCGAACGCCCGCGTGACGAAAACGATAAGGTCACGATTATCGTTGAAGGGTTGAAAGATATTGCGCTTTCGCTGGATGTGCCGGTGTGGTCGATTGTCGCCGCTGACCGCGAAGGGCTTAAGAGCAAGCGTATCCACCTATTCCATCTGCGCGGCAGCAGCGCGTTGGACTATGAATCGGACATCGCCATCATCATGAATAATAAATACCACATTCTCTCAAAAGATCATGTGGCCTTTAACCCCTATACAGCGAAACAGTTCCGTGACTGGGTGGTGTTCACCGTCGAGAAGAACCGTGCCGGACGCGCCATGCAGGACATGGAGTTCCAGCTTTATGGTCAGCACTTCGCTTTCGACCCGCGCGGTCAAAAAGTGCAGCAGCAGCTTATTGACGATAAAGTCATCGAGAGTTAAACTCCCACATTAATAACCCTAACAATACAAAAGGGCGCACATCTGCGCTCTTTTTGTTGTATCCTACTGTGTAAATTCACCTCGTCTTTACGTTTTTAATACGCCAATATCACGAACCATGCAGTTAACGGGTGGAAACGTTCTATGACTCTGCAAACAGTTACACGCCATTTGGTCGAAAATCTTCGGGCGGTCAAAAATGTCCGTTCGGTTAAAATTTTGGATGTCGGTTCCTTGCTCGTCAATGTTGCTCACAGCAGTTTTCACGAGGATATTGTTATTTATCTACTCGCGGGTGAACTTTCGACTGGCTTCATCAAGAAAACGCTGAATGCCAATACCCGCGCCGACCTCCATACCCTGTATATCCTCGCGCTTGATCTGATCACCGAGGACGGTAAAGCACCGATTATGACCGATGGACTTCGCCTGCTGTTGCAAGCTTACAGCGGCAAAGTTTATGCTTATACCTCCTTGCACGATGCGGTCATTATATTTCCCGTAGTTGTCAGTGATAACAAGATTGTGCGTGAACAACATGTCCGCCTTGCCGACCTGAGTGGTGACTTTGCGGCTATCGAGTCTGATTACATTATGGGTGTTCGCAATGTCGCGGGTTTCATTCCCCCGCGAGAACACAAAGTTTATGTCGAGCAGGTTGTCGAACACCCCTTGCAACTCTTTTACGATTTGTTGGGTGTTGCCACCACTGCCAGCTTGGACGACATCAAGGGCGCTTACCGCCGTAAAGCGCGTAAGCACCATCCCGACACCGACAAAACCCCCGGCGCGACCGAACGGATGCAGCAAATTAATGATGCTTACGCGCGGATTTTGGAAACATTAGAGTAAGCCTAAATTTACGTAGAATTCATATATTCCACACACATTATTGATTGATTTTGAATTAAGATTAATGAGAAAGTGTTTTTAAATCTTGTGCTTTGTAAATGTGCTAATACGAAATGATTTGAGCCATGATGACACGAATTGCCCGACCAGAAACATTAGTGCTCACGCCTGACGCCAGCATGATGGATGGTGTACCGAAATGGGGCGAAGCCCGTTTCAATGCCCACAATGAACTCATCCTCAAAGCCAAAGGGTTCAGCAATCAGCTTGTCCTTCGGGTGAACGAAAGCCTTATTCTGGGGCGCAAGAGTGAGGAAATGGAATCGTCGCTTCCGGTGATTGACTTGAATGTATTCGATGCTTACATGAGCGGTGTATCTAAACAACATGCCGTGATCGAATTGGCCGACCGCGTTCTTACGCTGCGTGACCTTGGCAGCAAGAATGGTACTTTCCTCAATATGCAGGCGCTTCCCGCAAATTCGCACCGTGTTCTGCGGGATAACGACATCATTCACCTTGGCAACCTCGAACTCATCGTGCATTTTCAAAACGCGAAAAAGTAGATGAACCTCAAATAGTGAGAGGTTTTGGGTAACTTTAAGGACAAGCAGTCAGCTTGTCTTTTTTAGTCCAAACTGCGCTTGATGTGGTTTCGTAGTAGCTGCTCCTGTCTTTTTGCATTCGCATTGCCTTCGACCAACCCTCGTATGAGCCACATAAGCCCGATAGAGATGATAAAAATGGCGATTGCATAAGAATGGAGATACAAAAAGAAAGTACCGAGACCCAGAAAAACAATCAGCAAAATAATAAATCCTGCGCTAGCGACCTTCATTGTCTTTTCGCTAACGTAACTATCAATCGTGACCAACGTCGTTAAGTCGTCCATCTTCAACAGCGACCCCCGCGCTTCGATAATCTCATGGGTGCGCTCTACTTTCTTTTGAGCCTCGAAAACCCATTTCTCCCGATCAATTGGTTTAACTTCAATACGGAGGTTGATTTCTTGCGCGAATAGGGAGATCGCGAGATATTCCAGCTTATCCACGCAATCGCTCAATGAATGGTTAGCAATAAACTCCACATCGGGTAGGTGTTTTTTCTTTTTTGCCATTGGTAGATATGACTTTTTTCTAGCCCTGTCTGTTCTAGAGAAGATCATACTATTGCTGGCTTACTCGATAACCCCCAAAGTTTGAGTATTCTAACGCTCAAATAAGAAAATTTGTGCTATAATGTCTCTAGTAATGGTTATTTGG
>JAPUDW010000430.1 GCA_027492915.1 Bacteroidota bacterium
ATCTCAACGCGCTGATTGACGAGGTAATTGCCCTACACAATTCTAAAGCTCGCCAGAATAACCAGCGTATTGTTTTCGAGCCGGAAGAAGATTTGCCATTGGTGACTGCCGACGCCGATGAAATCAGCCGCGCTCTAAGTGAACTGCTGCGTAACGCACTCAGTTTTACGCTGGCAGGTGGCATGGTGACCATCAGAACCGCTTTAACTGAGGATGAGGTCGAAGTTTCCTTTGAGGATACCGGTATAGGCATCGCGGCAGAACATCAGGATAAAATTTTCGAGCTTTTCTATCGGGTTGATGCGGCACGGAATACGGATGCTGGCGGTGTCGGTTTAGGTCTGAGTGTCGCTAGGATGATCGCGGCTTCACACGGCGGCAAAATTAGCCTCATCAGTACGCCGAAAGTGGGCAGTACTTTTACCATCCACCTGCCGATTGGCGAGACATAATGCGCTATTCACGGGGTACAGGTTTGCGATAGATGGCTTCGTAGAGCATATCGGCCATTTGGCGGGGCGTGTAATCGTTAGGGGTTTCTGACCACCAGATGAGCAGGCGAACAAGTGCTCCGGTTATCATCTGCGCTAAAAAGGCGGGCGGTAAATCGAGGCCGGATGAATAGCGGCCTAAGCGCAGATTTTCCTCGTGCTTGGTTGCCAGATAGTCTTGATATTGTTGCAGTAATTTAGCGCTGCCGTTGCGACCGAAGAGGGCTGCGATGTTTTCGCGGGCGTGGGCGGCGAATTCAAAAATATGAATCCATGAATGATACTCCCGCAGTGGAAAGGGCAGATGGGCAATTTTTTGCTCGGTAGCGATGGTCATCGCTTCGGCGATCTCATAAATTTCTGCCCAGACAATCGCATCCAAGTTTTCGAAGTGCAAATAGAAGGTTCCGTACCCCAAATCCGCCCTATCGGTGATGCCTTTGATCGTCAATTTTGCGTAACCGACTTCACCCATCAGTGCTGTAGCGGCCTCTAAAAGCTGTTGGCGCGTTTGTAGACGACGGCGTTCAGTACGGTTTAATGAGGGTACTTCTGAAACTGACATGCTGTCAGCCCTGATGATTTGACTAAGGTATTGTGAATATTTTAGCATGTAAATCAATCAGAAAATACACTGCCAAGAAAGATGAGGCAATCTTATGACGATCACCTATCCACCCGGAACACGAATTGGGTATCTAGATACAATTCGCACGCTGATGTCGGGTGCAAAGTTCGATATGCTCCAATTCTCTTTGGATGCCCAAAAGCAATATGGCGACTACAACTTCACCAAGTTTGGTTGGGTCACATTTTACTTGATTAGCGATCCCAAAATCATGCATGAAATTTTGGTCAACCAGCCAGAGAAGTTCCATAAACTCAAGCTGATTAAGTATGCATTGGGGCCGTTTTTAGGCAACGGTTTGCTGACGAATGAAGGCGACTTTTGGAAGCGGCAGCGGAAACTCGCACAGCCGGCGTTCCATTCCAAGCGGATCGAGAATTACGCGACCATCATGGTCGATTTTACGCAGCGAATGTTGGATGGTTGGAAAACGGGTGAAACGCGCCAGCTTGACCGCGAGATGATGAAGCTGACGTTGAATATCGTCGCTAAAACCTTGTTTGATGCGGATGTCACCAAAGACGCAGATCGAGTGGGTGAACTGCTCACACGCATCTTGGAAGCCTCCAACGACCGCATAAACTCCGGTGTGCAATTACCCGATTGGCTGCCGCTGGCTAAAACACGCCAGATGTACAGCGACGTGGCTGAGTTGGATGCAATTATCCAGCGTTTTATTGATGAGCGCCGTGCCAGTGGTGACGACAAGGGTGACTTACTGTCGATGCTGCTGCAAGCCCGCGATGATGACGGTAACCCGATGGATGACAAGCTGCTGCGTGATGAGTTGATGACCATTTTCCTCGCGGGGCATGAAACAACCGCGATGGCAATGACGTGGACATGGTACATGCTGATGATGCATCCTGAAGTGATGGTACGGGTGAAAGCGGAAGTGGATGAAGCGTTGGGGGATCGACCCGCAACGTTAGCTGACCTCGCGAATCTCAAGTACAGCGAAATGGTGCTTAAAGAGTCGATGCGATTGTATCCGCCAGTAGCCTCAGCGGGACGCGAACCGATTGAGGATGTTGAAATTAGCGGATACATGCTGCCGAAAGGCTCGTTGGTAACGCTGGCAATTTATGCGATGCACCGTAATCCGCAGATCTTTGAAAACCCTGACGTGTTCGACCCTGAGCGTTTTTCGCCGGAAAAAGAGAAGCAGATTCCGCGTTACGCTTATCTGCCATTCGGGGCGGGGCCGCGGGTGTGCATTGGTAACAGCTTCGCCATGATGGAAGCGCGCTTGCTGCTGGCGACGATGGTGCAGCAGGCAGACATTAGTCTTGTATCGGGGCAGAAGATCGAGCCGATGCAGCTAGTGACGGTTCGACCTGCTAACGGGATGGCGGTTACGGTGGCGATGCGTGAAGGCGCACCGCTGCCAGAGATGGCGTAAGGGGATGGTTATTTGGGGCGCAAGCCTTGCGCCCCTACGACGCGGCGGCTAGCGTGACCTGCAAGCCTTTGACACCCACACCGGGACCAAAATCGCGGCGCGGGTCGAATGCCCAGCGTCCGGTTGCCATATTGGTGATGACACACAAGGAAGCATAGGGGATGCCGAGTTCAGCCGCTAACCAGACTTCCGGCGAAAGTGTCATGCCGACGACGGCTGCGCCGCCCCAACCGTACATGGCGATTTCGGCAGCGGTTTCGAGGCGCGGCCCTTCGGTACACACATAGGTGCCGTGGGTAGCACAAACAAAGCCGAGCGCCTCACTGGCCGTTACCAAACGCTGACGTAAATCAGCAGCGAAGGGTTGACCAGCGGGGGTAATCAGGTTGGCGCTGTAGAAGCTGGCGACACGGGCGCGGGTCATATCGAGTAAGTCATCCGGCACGACCATTTGCCCGACTGCTAACCCCGCTGCAATCGCCCCAACGCCGTTCCACGACAGAATGTCTGTCGCGCCAAGTTCACGGGCTGCCCACAAATTTGCTCGATGGTTGACGAAGGCTGCCGTTCGCTGGAGGCCATCTTCGCCATGCCGCGAGCTAAACCACGCACTGTTCTTGTTTGCTGTTAGGTAGATAAACGGTGAGGAGTCGCCATAGGGTGTGGCGATGATGCGCCGTTCGCCTACATCGGCGTGGTCGTAGAGTTTGAGGTGATAGGCGGCTGTTCCGCCAAAAATGATGGTGGTCATGATGTTATACCTAAACCGGTTTGATGTGGTGGGATAAATGGGAGGGACACTATTCGCCCCTCCCACGAGCAGCTTATCTTTACTGAGCAGGCGGGCCAACGGTCAGCGTGTAGTCGCCAACGGTGTAGCCAGTTTGCCCCCCATCACGGTAAACCACAATCTGATATTCACCGGTGCCGGGGAGAGTGAAGGCAGTGAGTTCAGCCTCATCGCGGCTGTCGGTGGGGTAGCCGGTGCGGATAACCTGCCCGTTGCTATCACGGATGTCAACATAGGGGATGAGGGTATCAGTCAGTGCTTCACCGCGTTTGACTCTTATTTCGATGACCTGATCCGCCGTGCCGGAATACGTCCATGTATTCGACCATTTCTCGTTGGTGATTGTGCCGGTTTGTTCCTGTGTGTTTTCAATCGCGCCGCTGGGTTCATTGAGTGCCGCGCTGTCTTTACCGGTACCATCCAACGCAACCGTCAACGAGTAGCCACCCGTCGAGTAACCGCGCTTACCCTGTGAACGGCTGACGCGCACGGTGTAGGTGCCGCGGCCAGTTAGGGTGTAATGTTCAATCACTGCCGAGTCGCCTGTGTATTCGGTGTAGCCGTGGGTCACTTCCTGCCCACTGCCGCCGAGCAAGATGACTTCCGGTTGGAGGTTGCCGCTGGTGCGGTTTACCGTTAGCGTCAAGGTATCGGCAGCATCGGTCGTGAGCGTCCAATCCTGATACCATTGGGCGCCGATTTCACCTGTAAGGGCGGTGTCATAGACGACTTCGCCGGTGGCGCTGGTCATCATCGGGTTACTTTCACCAGCACCCAATAGGGTTACATCCAGTTGATAAGTACCCGTAGTTTCACCGTTAAAACGGCGGTCGCGGGTCATGACAATTGTGTAAGCACCGGCTTGCGGCAGCTCGTAGTAATCAATTTGGGCAGCGTCACCTTCGCTGTAATCGACATATCCGATTTGAAGGGATGAGCCATTCACATCCAGAATTTCGACTTCGGGATATAGCGTGCCACTGGTACGGTTGGCGGTAACGCGGATCACGTCTTCACCTGTCGCGTTGTAGGTATAACGCTGATACCACTGGGTTGCAGTCAGTTCACCGTTGATGGGAGTGCCTGCTACGATTTCGCCCAACGAAACGGTGTTGTTGGGGTTATTATCAGCCGTGGCGCGGGGCGTGACGAGTAGGCTGTAGCCGCCAGTGGTTACACCCGTACCCCCGTTTGCACGCTGCACGAGGATCGTATAGGTTCCGGCGGAGGGGATGGTAAAGTTGTCGATTTGAGCGGCAGCGCCGGTTTGGTCGGGGCCATAGCTCTGGGCGATTTGCTGCTTGTTCGCATCCAAAACCGAAACATCGGGCAGCAGGTTCCCGCTGGTGCGTTCCACTCGTATCATAATGCGGTCAGCCGAGGCGGTGGTTAGTGTCCATTCTTCGGAGAACGTATTGTTGGTGATGGCGCTGTTAACGGCCACACTGTAAGTTAAGTTGGTATCGACAGGTGTTACTGGTGCCGCTTCGGTCGCGGCTTCTGCCGAAGGTTCGGGTGTTGCTTCTTGAGCAAAGACCGGAATGCTCAGGCTGA
>JAPUDW010000431.1 GCA_027492915.1 Bacteroidota bacterium
GGTGTTCGCAAAATAGGATGCGGTAAACACATCACTATGTTCGCGTACGCCGCTCGTGTTGACCCCAACGCGTTCCAGCCATTCGCGGTAATCTCCAAAATCCCGCCCGACAGTACCCATCAGTTTAGCTCGATAACCAAGTAACCCTAAGGTGTAGGCGATATTTGCACCGATTCCACCCCAGTGCTTGGTCATTTCCTCAACCAAGAAACTCAGGCTGACCTGATGCATCTGCCCATCAATAAAGTACTCATTGAAACGCCCCGGAAAGCGCATCAAATAATCATAAGCGATAGAGCCGGTTACGATAATATCCATGCGAGTTTTTTGATTCCCATTTTGCAAATGAATGTAGACGCAGTTGCCGAGTATACCACACCCAATCAGACCGTTGTAGAATAAGTATTGAGAGAGAATTATTGTTGAAAAGGGTATGAATGACTATTTTCGATCATCAGCGCCTTCCTTCCGAGTTGTTCAAACTCGACGTCGATGGCTTGCGTCGGGGTTATTACAGCGATAAATATTTCGAAAATATTGTGCAGGTGTTGGAGGGCGCAAGAGCCGCTGGTTACATCTTTGTAGGGCAGTCTCCCCGCGAATTGCCGGTTGACCCGCAAGGCTTACCCATCGGCGATATTGAGGTCGAAGCCCAGATATTCAACCGCCGTTCGCCGTTTGCCGTGGTCGCTGGAGTCGATGCTGCGCTGGCGATGGTTCGTCATGCGGCGGGTCATTTTGATGGTGATACTTTCGTTCAAACCACAGCCGAACTCCATGTACAAGCAGTTGAAGACGGCGTGTTAACCACGTTTGATGGCGATACCGAAAATGTACTGCCCGTTATGAAAATTCGGGGGCGCTACCGCGATTTTGCGCTGCTCGAAACGCCAATTCTGGGTGTGCTAACCCGTGCCAGCCGTGTAGCGACCAATGTTTACAACGTGGTGAAAGCGGCGCGAGGTAAATCATTATTGTTCTTCCCCGCCCGATTTGACCTGCCCGAAGTGCAGTCGGTTGACGGGTATGCTTATTGGTTAGCAGTGAAACTTTATAATGCTGAGACAGGTGCGAACGTCATTCCCTTTGTGAGTACTGATGCACAGGCGGCGTGGTGGGGTGGGCGTTCTGGAGGCACGGTTCCCCATGCCTTGATCGCTTGTTTTCTAGCGGATACGGCGGAGGCGATGTTAGCCTTTGCCCGTTACGTCCCGCCGCAGGTGTCGCGGGTGGTGCTGGCGGACTTCAACAACGATTCGATTGGGGCGGCTTTATCGACACTCACTGCCTATTGGCCGCATTACCTCGCGGCGTTGCAAGTGGGCGATGCCGAAAACCAGAAACGCTGGACGCTCATGGGTGTGCGCTTGGATACGGGAGCGACCATGCGCGATGTGTCGCTCCAACCGACTGACCCGACCGGCGTGAATCTGGTGCTGGTGCGGTTGCTGCGCGAGGCGCTGGATCATGCGTGGGAAGGGTGGAATGTGCCGCCACAGTGGGTAGATGCCGCGAAGGCTTACTGTCAGAACGTGAAAATCGTCGTCAGCGGTGGTTTCAGCATCGCCAAGATCAGCAAGTTCGAGGACGAGGGCGTTCCGGTCGATATGTACGGTGTTGGCTCATCCTTGCTGCGTAATGCCGAGGATGTGAACACCGATTACACGATGGATCTGGTGCGCGTGAATGTGCATGGCACATGGGTAGATATCGCCAAGCTAGGGCGCAAGCCGGATGATAACGCCGATCTTGCGCCTGTTGATTTCAATTTGTGGACATAAAGTGAGGAATTGATGCCGAACTTACCAGATGACAATCAGCTTCCCGCTTCTGAAAATGGTCTTAACGGCCTGTATGACGAACCTGAGACGGAAATTGAGCGCCAGCCGGAGTTAGTACCATCGCAGCTTGGCAACCGCTGGGTATCCATCGCCGCATTGGTCGAGCAGATCGAGTCGGCATTTGTCGAAGAATTTGGTCACGGATCGCCAGAATTAGCGGAGGCAGAGACACCTGCTAAACGCCTGAAATTGGTGCTGCAAACGGCGAACTATATCTTCGCGGTTGAGTCGGTGCAGTTATCACCTACCGAGAAGGCCGACATTATCAGCCGCGCGTATAGCAGCCTCTTTGGCTATGGTCCATTAGATGCACTTTTTGCTGATGACCGTGTGACCACCATTTCACTTGAAGGAGTAGACAACGTATCCGTGCGCTATGGGCATGGTGATTTAGAATCGCTTGGTCATATTTTTGAAAGCACCGAACAATATGATCGTATTATCACGCGGCTGGTGACGGATGCAGGTACGGAAATGCGGCCTGAGCAGCCGTATATGGAACTTGGCCTGACAATCGGTGAACGCCCGATTTGCGTTAACCTTGTCATGCCGCCGATCACCATTCAATCGACCGTCGATATTCGCGTACACCCGCCCAAACTGCCCACATGGAATGACTTACTTGCGGCAGGCTATATCACCGATCAAGGTTTGCAACTGCTCAAAGCCTTGATTGCTTCACCGCACGGTTTGCTGATTATCGGCGAACCTGAATCTGGTAAGACAACCTTATTAAACTTGTTGATGCATGAACTTCCCAGTCCCGCCGAAACGATCAGCGTCGAGCGGGCAGGGGAAACACGGTTGCCTGTCGGAATGCAGCGTTTGACCGCTCAATGGCCGATTGGTGATGCAACCGCTATCTCGTTCGGTGAACAAATTATCAATGCGTTGGAAAAGCAGCCAACATGCATCCTGCTGGATGAAGTCCGTGCGGATGAGCCGCAAACGATTGCGCCGCTGCTGGGCATGGCGAACCCGCCGCGACAAATTTGGTCGTTTCGTGGGGCAGTCTTTGCCAAGCGGCTGCAAAACGCCCTCGGTATGCTAGCGCGTCGTGCTGAACCCGGCGGTGGCGAGGCGCTCATTCGTCCATTGTATGAGCGTCTGCCATTCGTGATTGCCGTCAACCGTGTCGGTGGGGAAATTCGGTTGTGGAGTATCGGCGAGTGGCAGTTCAAACACACGCCAGATTACCCCACATACGTCCCGTTGATGAAGGTCGAAGATGGACAACTACGTTTTACCGGCGAACAAGCATCCCGCGATCTGGATTTGCCGGATACATTCTGGTTAGCTGGTTAAACCTGCTCACCTGCCACGACTTGCTTAAGGCTTTCGGTGAAGGGCGGTCGTGCAATACCGTTCTCGGTGATGATACCCGCCAGATAACGGTTGGGTGTCACGTCGAACGCCGGATTGCGGGCATTGAAGTGTGCAGGTGTCAGTGGGTTGCCGTAAGGGCTCAGCACCTCCTCTTTACCGCGTTCCTCAATCGGGATTTCCGCTCCGGTTGCCAGATTCAGGTCGATGGTTGATGTGGGAGCGACGGTATAGAAGGGGATGTTGTTTTCCTTCGCAAGTACCGCAACCTGATAGGTTCCGATCTTGTTGGCGAAGTCGCCATTTGCCGCCACACGGTCAGCCCCGACCAGCACAATCTTGATCTCGCCTTTTTGCATGTAATACCCTGCCGCCGTATCGGGCAGGATGTCGTAGCTTACGCCAAGCTGTTCCATCTCCCACGCGCTCAAGCGTGCGCCTTGCAAGCGTGGTCGCGTCTCATCCAGCAGCACATGAATTTGCTTGCCTTGCTCGAAGGCGGCTCGTACCACACCCAGCGCTGTTCCATAATCGACCGTCGCCAGAGCGCCTGTGTTGCAGTGATGCAAAATGGTGTCGCCGTCTTTAATCAACGCCGCGCCGTTCGCGCCCATCTTCTTGTTGATCGCTACATCTTCATCCGCCACCCGCTGCGCCTCGTTCAGTAAAGCCTCGCGAATAGCATCTGCGGTCTCGAAGTTCCTGGACTGTGCGAAGTTCAGCAGCCTGTCCACTGCCCATGCCAAATTCACAGCAGTCGGGCGTGCCGCTTTCAGCACGTTCCCCGCTTGGCTAATGTCTTGCATCAAACCCGCAGCAGTTGTCGCCGTGCTTTGCTTTGCCGCCAGCGCCATCCCGAATGCTGCCGATGCGCCAATCGCCGGTGCGCCGCGCACGGTCATATCGGTAATCGCTGCCGCCACAGCCTGATAATCGGGCAGATCAACCAATTCCATTTTCCACGGCAGTGCCTTCTGGTCAATCATTCGCACAACGCCGTTGTTCCACTCTACCGTTCTCATAACACCCTATCCTATCGTTTATAAAAGGCGTTTCTTAACTTACGCCTGTATTGCGCTTACAACCTCGATACCGTTCTGCATCATGTTATACAAGAACACAGTATGCAAAAAGTCCGCATCATGCGGCACTAAGCCTAGCTCGGTTGCCGTGTGTACGGGCAAATCATAGGTGTCCACCGTGTTGACTGGCAGCACGACCCGTACATCACGCATTTGGTTTTGGTTTGCCAACAGCCGCATATGCATCGCCAATTGGTGCGTACACAAGTCGGTACAATCGCCCACCACAATCCACGTCTTGATCTGTGGCCGTGCTGCCACCCACTCGCTAAAACCCGGTGCTAATGCGCTGTTGATCGAATTCTTGGGCAGCACATCAATATCTACAAAGAAGGGCAGGGCTTTAAATGCTGCCACCGTTTCCGACTCGACCGTGCCACGAACGCAGTGCGGTGCGTATTGCGCGAACTCTATCGCATCCTGAGGGTGTGTGTCCTGTGTCAGCAAGATGTCGCGCACGCCATACGACCACGCATCCTTGAACAGTTGGGCAATCGGCTCGACAATTTGGTTCACACGCGGTGATGCCAACGGGCCGACTGTGCAGAATCCTTCGATCACATCTACGGACAAGATGCCAATTGAAAGGGGATCT
>JAPUDW010000432.1 GCA_027492915.1 Bacteroidota bacterium
ACGCAGCCGTTGCACCTGCCGATCTACCTAAGTTTGTACGTGCATCGGCATCCTTTTTCGTTTTATAGGCAGCGTCAATGGTGGGTACCAATTCTTCGCTAATGAAACGGGCGAATTTCGTATTCACATTAAATTCGCTAGAACGACGATTAATAGTCGTGTTTTCTGGATCGTGCGTGTCAATAAATACAGCAATAACTGGTTGCATTTTGCGACCGTCAATCAAATTGTCTAAATCCGTAACCATGCCTCCAATTTCTTCATGAGCCATTTCGTATCCATCAAGCACATAAATTGTTGGCAAATTGTTGAGTGATTCGTAGCCAACAGGCTTATAAACGCGATACGCCACTTCATAATTCAAACTCTCGCTGTCAATGAGGATATTGTCGGACAAACTACCGCGTGGCACACTGCTTTTGCGGATCGTGTCGTCTGGTTGTACATAATTGGGCATCCAAAGTTCACTCATTTTGGAGTTAAAAGGCGATAACCGCTGCCGGGGATTTGCAGGATCAACGATATCCTCAAGAAAGTTCAAACGGATGAGATAATCTAACCGAGCATCGCTGAGGAAGGTCGTCACAGCAATCCACAAATCAGTATCGGCAATCTGTTCACCTCTTAAAGAACTACCATTCACGAATGAAAAATCACCTGACCAACTCACCGCTTTTGCTTCGCCACGATACATAAACACGGCGTATTCGCCATCTGTAAAGGGGATACGATTTTGCGCCACTAAATCTGCCCATAATTGATCAACCATTTTTTGAGCGTCAGTTGTACTCGGTGTCAATTTGATCGTGTCAATAGCCTGCATTAAATCATCAAAAGTGTTTATTGATTGGTTAGCCTGAGCCATCACGCTAACCGAGGATTGCAGAGCGAAAACCACTATCATGGTCATAAAAGCGTAAATGGTTTTCATATTCATATGCCCTCCCGTTACTATTATTGGTAAAACAATATCTCAAAAAATAATATATGGCTACTTGACAGGAATTTATACAAAACAAAAAGTGCAGCCCCACACTTTCGCGCAGGACTGCTCTTCTCACAGTTCTAACTTGTTACTTGCAACTTGCCGCTTGAAACCTCTTACGGGTACTTGCGGTTGAGCATACGGGCGTAGGGGATGGTCTCGCGGATGTGCGGGAGGCCGCAGATCCATGCCACGGTGCGCTCCAAGCCGATGCCGAAGCCGCTGTGCGGGACGCTGCCGAAGCGCCGCAGGTCGAGGTACCACTCGTACGCCTCGCGACCCAAGCCCATCTTCTTCACCTGCTGCTCGATGAGCGCCGAGTCGTAAATGCGCTCGCTGCCGCCCGTGATTTCGCCGTAGCCTTCGGGCGCGAGCAAGTCCACGCTGCGGCAAACTTCGGGGCGGCCTTCCACCGGCTGCATATAAAACGCCTTGAACACCGAGGGGAAGTTGTAGACGAACACCGGCTTGTCGAACATCTCGGCCACGGCGGTTTCGTGCGGGCTGCCGAAATCGGTACCCCAGTCGATCTTGAGCAACTGCTTCTGTTCAGGGTCGGTGGCGGCTTCGGAGAGCTTATTCAGGCGCTCCACGCACTCATCGTAGCTGATACGCGGGAAGGGCGGCAGCACCCGTTCGAGGCTGCTGGTGTCGCGTTCAAGAATCTTCAATTCTTCCTGATGTTTTTCCAAGACGGTTTGCACGATATGGCTGATGAAACTCTGCTCCATATCCATCAGGTCTTCGAGGTTGTAAAAAGCGATTTCCGGTTCAAGCATCCAGAATTCCATCAGGTGACGGCGCGTCTTGGACTTTTCGGCGCGGAAGGTCGGTCCGAAGCAGTAAACCTTGCCAAAGGCCGCCATGTTCGCCTCGTTGTACAACTGGCCGGTTTGCGCAAGGAACGCCTTCTCGCCATAGTAATCCAGCTCGAACAGGCTGGTCGAGTCCTCACCTGCTGAGGGGGTGATGATAGGCGTATCCACCAGCATGTAACCGTCGTTATCCAGCCAATTGCGCATGGCGTTAACGATGGTCGAGCGGATGCGGATGATCGCCCACTGGCGCGACGACCGCAGCCACAGGTGGCGATTGTCCATCAAGAACTCGACACCGTGATCTTTGGGGGTGATCGGATATTCGTCCGCCATCTGCACCAGTTGAAGGGTCTTGATGCCGACCTCGAAACCGCCGGGGATGCCGGGAGCGCGGTCGTCTTTGCGCACGCTGCCAGTAATAATCACCGACGATTCCTGCGTCAGCTTACCCGCGATTTCAAATTGTTCGGCGTCCATATCCTTCTTGAAGGCCACGCACTGGGTAATACCGCTGCCATCGCGCAGTTGGATGAATTGCAGCTTGCCCTTATCGGTACGGTTATAGACCCAACCCCGAAGCGTCACTTCTTGCCCATCGTATTGGGCGATGTTCTTGATGCTAATATTGGTTGACACGTTCAATAATCCTTCTTTAGACAACTGATGTAGGGTGGATATAAACCACTCCCTACTTCGCCTATTTTAGATCTGCCAATTATACCACGCCGCTCATTTGTGTATTTCATCACAAGGGAGGTTTGTGCTTTTTGTAGGGATTTACAAAGGCCAACCGTCATTTCACTTGTTATACTTAACCAAAATTTCACTACCGCTGCACTGACCCTTAATCCTCATCTAATAGTATTCTTGTGGATTTTACCTTAAGGTTAAAAGAGATGGTTCATTCAAAGGGGCGTGCTGCTGATGAAAGTGTTTCAAAACCTCACTGATCTCCACTTTGCTTATCAAGATATGTACCGCCACTGGCACGCCGACTCGGAACGTTACACAGGCGGCGACGCGCTGAACACGGCGCTCGAAGAAGGCTGGACGGTCGAAGAAGTCGTCGGCTACCAAGAGATTCACCACATGGGCGCACGCGGCACGGTCATCTACCACTTCGAACTCACGCGCGGCGCGGGCGAAGCGGTCACCATGCCCGTCATCGGCAACCCTTATGTGCAGCGGCTCGTCATGCTGATGGAATTCAAGCTGGTGCCGGTGACAACGACCAAGGCGCATTAAGTAACGATACCCATTACGGCTAAAAATGGCGGATGGGCATCCGCCACCATTATTTCCCTTCTATTTCCACGTCCTACTACATTCTCATCCATTCGGCTCATATGATCGCCTCTTTTTAGGTGTACGCTCATACCTAGGGGGTGAAAATCATCAAAATTTCGGGAGAACAACTTATGCCTAATGACAAAAAGGCCGCTGTTAGCAGCGTCGCCTTTATTGGTAGTTACACACCACGCCAATGCGGAATTGCAACCTTTACCCACGATCTATCCGCCGCCATCTGTGAACATAATCCAGATATAAACTGTTTCATCGTTCCGGTCAATGACACGGACGAGGGGTACGATTATCCGAGCGAGGTGCGCTTCGAAATTCAAGAACAGAACCTCGACTCGTACCGCACAGCCGCCGACTTCCTGAACATTAACGGGATTGATCTGGTGTGTTTGCAGCATGAGTATGGCATCTACGGCGGCACGGCGGGCAGCCATATTCTTGCCCTATTGCGCGAACTGCGGATGCCGGTCGTCACCACGTTTCACACCGTCCTCAAAGAACCGGATACCTATCAGCGCAAAGTTCTGATGGAAATCGCCCGTTTGTCGGATCGGGTGGTGGTCATGAGCCAAAAGGCGGTCGATTTCCTGACGAGCATCTATGAAGTACCCGCCAGCAAGATTGACTTGATCCACCACGGCATACCCGACATCCCATTTGTTGACCCCAACTTCTATAAAGATCAGTTTGGGGTCGAAGGCAAACCACTGCTGCTCACCTTCGGTCTGCTGTCGGCAAACAAGGGTATCGAAAATGTCATCAACGCCCTGCCGACCATCATCGAACGTTTCCCGAATGTAATGTATTTTGTGGTTGGCGCAACCCACCCGAATGTCTTGCGCCACGAGGGTGAAGATTACCGGCTGCGGCTGCAACACATCGCCCGTCAAAAAGGCGTGAGTGACCATATTGTATTTTTCAACCGATTCGTCAGCATGAAAGAATTGATCGAGTTTATCGGCGCGACCGATATTTACATCACACCGTATATGAATCAGGCACAGATTGTATCCGGCACACTGGCGTACACCGTCGGCGCGGGTAAAGCGGTGATCTCGACACCTTATTGGTACGCCGAGGAACTGTTGGACGAGGGACGCGGCAGCCTTGTGCCTTTTGGCGACACAGATGCTATCGCTGACCATGCCATCTATCTGCTCGAACAAGAGTCCGAACGCCACGCCATGCGCAAGAAAGCCTATCTATTCGGGCGCGAGATGATCTGGCCGGTGAGCGCACAGCATTACCTCGACACCTTTGAATTGGCATCGCAAACACGGGCACTGTCGCCGCGTCCGACCAGCGACCGGTCTTACAGCCGCCCGATTGAGCTGCCGCCGCTGAAGCTTGACCATGTTGAACGCATGACGGACAGCACTGGCATCTTTCAACACGCCTTGTACGACATCCCCAACTTCCAAGAAGGCTATACCACCGATGATAATGCCCGTGCGCTGATTTTATGCGTGCTGCTTGAAAAGTCGGATGCGGCGCTGCAAAAGAAAGCCCGTAAGCTATCCGGCTCCTATATGGCCTTCCTGAATTATGCCTACTCCGAAGCCACAAACCGCTTCCGCAACTTCATGGGTTTTGACCGCCAATGGTTAGAGGAAATTGGCTCGGAGGATAGTCATGGGCGCTCATTATGGGCGCTCGGCACTGTGTTGGGGCGTTCAAACAGTCAGGGGATGGCGGGTTTATCCAGCCGAATTATAGGGTCTGCCCTGCCCATCGTCCAAACGTTTACATCACCCCGCGCGTGGGCCTACACCGTGCTAGGCATCCACGAATATCGCAAGCGATTCGCCGGTGACCGTGTTGCCCATGACGTGCTTGAAAACTTAGGCGAAAAGCTGTTGAAGCTCTATAAACAGGTGAACGCACCCGATTGGTCATGGTTTGAAGATGTGGTTAGTTACGGCAATGCGATTTTGCCACACGCGCTGTTGATCTGCGGGAATGAACTCGACCGCGACGATATGAAAGATGCGGCGCTGCAATCGCTGCAATGGTTGGTTGACCTGCAACATACCAGCGACGGTTACTTCAACTTTATTGGCAATCGGGGCTTTTACCGGCGTAACGGCGACAAGACCGCCTCGGATCAACAACCTATCGAAGCGCAAGCGATGGTTTCAGCCTGTCTGTATGCTTATACCATTACCAATGACATGCACTGGTACCAATATGCGCGTGCCGCCTTTGAATGGCTGCTCGGTCGCAACCATCTGGGGCAGCTCCTCTATGTAACCACCACCGGTGGCTGCCGTGACGGTTTGCACCCCAACGCGGTGAACCAGAACCAAGGCGCAGAATCGACACTATCCTACCTGATTTCCAGTGTCGAACTCCAACATCTCGAATCGATGATGGAGTTTGTTAGACCGCAAGAGCCACTGCCCCAAATGCAGCCGAAACTGGAACCAGTTGGGTATTTAGCATCGGAAGGTCTCATATGAACACAAGTATAAGCACCTCACAAAGCTGTTTCACCGCTATGAAAATAACCCTATTCTGACGGCTAACGATTGGCACTATCCGGTCAACACCGTATTCAACCCCGGAGCGACTCGAAAGAAGAAACCTTCAGCGTCAATCCGGCCTACTCATAAGCGACGACTCGCGGGGGTGAGCTTAGTAGATTATCGAAAGTCACGAGCAGACCCCCTCCGTCGCTAACTCGACACCTCCCCCGCAAGCGAGGGAGAAAATAAATACTAATGGCTCACAACTTACGAGAGACTACTTTCTATTCACCCGTGTGGGTCATTATTGCGCCGCTAATTCACGAATGCGCGCTGCAATCACGGTGTTGACATCAAAGTGCGCCTCTAGAAACGTCAAAATTGCCAGCGCCGATTCGCGGCTGCGGTCATACCCCTGTATGAAGGTGGGCAGATGGGCGGCGACATCAGGAAAACGCTGCTCGAAACGCCGTTCCACATTGAACGGGTCGATAAGTGTGGGTTTGGCCTGCTCGACTTCACACGCCATATTCAAGATTTGGTCAACGGCATAATTCTGGATGAAACGCGCCGCCGAGAGCTTCTCGCCGCGATGGTAGCGCCCCAAACCGACATAGAGATTGGTGAGCGCTTCGCCCAAACGGAACTCGGTCGTTTTAGTGCTGTGGATTTCGGGCGAAGGAGCCGTCAACGCCGCGTCAAAATCGCTCGACTGCCACACAATCCGTCCAGCGGCGAAGGGAATCTTCGCCATTTCCTGCGGCTCGAACACCGCGAACTCACAAAATATGCCGTCCGCATACAGCGCTTTATAGCCGTCAACGGTATTCTGAAAGGCGTAGACAATCGGGTTTGGCTCGGCCAACCAATCGAGGTTCGCCATATACTTTGCCTTTGTCCCCTGCTGCACGATGGCGAAGAAATCGAGGTCGGAATAGGCATCCAACCGCGCCACTTCCGTACCAACTGAGCCTAAGCCCAGCAGCGCCAACGCAGTTTCACGCTTGCTAAGTGACACGCCGATTGCATCCAAACGGGCTAATAACTGCTGTGGTGTCGCCATGATTGCTCCTTTGTTACCGGCTACTACCTGCTTGTAACCCCGCCGCCACCCGCACGGTTGCGGTGTGAATGTCGGCGATGTCGTCCACATTACGAGCATAACCGCCAGCCATCGTAATGGCTACGGGTAAACGCTGTGCTTTACATAAACTCAGAACCAATTCATCACGCTGGCGCAGCCCATTCTTCGTCAATTTGAGCCGCCCCAAACGGTCGCCCTCGAACGGGTCTGCTCCGGCGAGATAGATGGCGAGGTCAGCACTGCTCATCGCCAGCGCACGCTGTATGCCTTCTTCCAAAATGTCCAAATACACCTGATCGCCCGTACCATCGAGCAGTTCGACATCCATATCGCTCTGCTCTTTATGATAAGGGAAGTTCTTCTCGCCGTGAATCGAAAAGGTGAAAATGGTCGGGTCGCCCTGCAAGATGGATGCCGTGCCATTCCCCTGATGCACGTCGCAATCCAGCACCACCACCCGCCGCACACGCCCTTCGGCCTGCATCGCCCGTGCCGCAATCGCACTGTCGTTGAACACGCAGTACCCTTCACCGTGGTCGCGGAAGGCGTGGTGCGTGCCACCGGCGAGGTTGACCGCCATGCCTTCGACCAGTGCCACACGGCAGGCCGCCATCGTCGCGCCGGACGAGCGCCGCGACCGTTCGACCATCTCCGGTGTCCACGGAAAGCCAATGCGCCGGATTTCCTTCGCGCTGAGCGTGCCACTTTGCACGCGCTGGAGGTAGTCGGCATCGTGCGCTCGTAGAATGTCCTCGTCGCTGGCGGCCTCCGGCACCCGCATATCTTCAGGCCGGATGATGCCTTCCGCCACGATACGTTCGCGCAGCAGGCTGTACTTGCGCATGGGGAAACGGTGGTCGGTGGGCAGCGGCAGTACGAAATGGTCGGTGTAAAAACATTTAAGCGCCATATTGTCTGTAAAGACCAAAATGAGTGATTTGATAGATCATTCTGAAGTCTCCCTCAGTTCAGCAGCATTGTCCAATTGGCCTATATCCAAAGTAGTCACTTGTCCGTTTATACTTCGTAATATCAGTTTATGATTAGAAATAAACATCGCTAACACTCCAATAAGAATTAGTGTGACACAAATATCCTGTTTTGGTCATCTTTTGTCTGCGTTTTCGTCAGATTGAATACACTATTGAGCGAAAGTTCGTACACATTTGACAGGCAGAGTTAATGTTTTTGCAATAGATTCTGCCGTATATTATGAGAATGGAACTGTTCGTACTGGATTTAGGTGATTTATTCTAATAATCGAACAGATTTTCCTCAGCGATACGGCAGCGGCAACGGTTTAATATTAGAAGTCAGCTAGGAGCAACCACATGGCTACATCCACCCCGTTGTTTATGGACGACGTTGATTTTTATCGCCACTGGCATCGTCAATCTGAACGCTTTGCAGGCGGGGACTGCCTCGCTACGGCTTTGATGAACGGTTGGACGCTCAAAGCCCCGATCATCAATGATGTGTACTGGTGCATGGGTTCACGGCAGGTGAACGTTTACCACTGCAACCTCGTTCGCGACGAAGAAACCCTGCACATGCCGGTACTGGGTAATCCGTATATGGATCGCCTGATCCATGAGATGGAATTACCGGTCATTGTGTCCGAGGAACCGAAGCAGTTCTTGCTGCAAGCCGTGGCACCCGCGACTGTGCAAGCCGAAAAAATGTCAGTCGATCACTAACGCATAACCGTTTTAGATACGCAAAGGTGTGGCTTTTCGGTCACACCTATTTTATTTACCCCACCAGTGCAGGATTGTGCTGCCGTCCGTAAAGCCCAGCGGCAGGAAAGCCCCCAGCGTAAACACCAGCAGGTTATCGAGAAAGAAAAACAAACTCACCCATATAATCACAGGAGCGAGGTGCGGTTCTGCATCCCCAAGCGTAAATGTGCCGCTGGCGTACAAGTACAGCAGCAGCCCAATGATCGTCAGCACCAAGCTCAACAGCGGCCCACCGAGCGCCCGTTTGATGTGGACACGCCCCGGCAGTGCGGGTTCGTCCTTCGGGTAAACCGACAACCCCAACGGCCCCCAGAACGCCACGCCCGACATCGGGTAGCCGGTTTGCCGCGCCGCGATGCTGTGACCAAGCTGATGTACCATTTCCGAGGCGTAGTGCAGAACCGCCGCTACCAACCCGCCGACGACTGCCGCGCCTACGGGCAGGTTGAGTACACTCACGCCTATGACAGCCAACACCGCCCAGATGACCAGCAGCGTTAGCCACGCCGAGGGATGAGCCGTCAGCCGCAAACCGGCGATATGTCCGAGTTCAATTCGCTTCATCATGCCCTCTCACACATGCATCAGTGCCAGCGCCACGTTGGTCGCCCACGCCAGCACCTTGAACGCGCCCGCCCGCAGCGCCGACTCGACTTCGGGGCGGTCGAGCAGCACCATTTCTTGTTCTTCAAGGTCATCGGCGTTGATCGCGTGGGTTTTCACCGCGCCCTTCGCCAGAAAGAGGTGCGCCACCCCCGCCCCACGGTTGCCATCGACCGCGTAGTGACCAAGGTTCACCCACTCCGACGCCGTGTAGCCAGTTTCTTCGAGCAGTTCGCGCTGGGCAGCCGCCAATGGCACTTCCCCCACTTCCATGTAGCCGCCCACCGGCGCGAGTGTCACCCCTTCGACCGCGTACTTGACCTGTTGGAAGCAAATAAAGCGCCCGACTTCGGTTACGGCGACCACATTCACATACTCCGGCAGGATAATCCACATCCAGTCGTCAATCACCTTACCGTCCGGCAGTTCGAGCGTCCGATATTCCACGGTCGCCCATTTGCCGTTCTCCAACACGGTCTTTTTACTCAGCGTTTTCCAAGGTTTCATGAATTCTCTTCTTTTCACTACAACAATTGATTCGAAACTTAGTGTTATCACTTAAAATAAGATTATCGAATTCAGTATACGTACTTACTACAGGAGAAGCGTTCCTTATGCGAAAGCTAGTGATACTTATTGTGCTACTAACAATAGGAGCAGGCATTGTAAATGCCCAAGATGCCGATTGGCAATCAAATAGCAATAACTCAGTCGAATATAATTGTACTGTTGTAGAGTCATTATTGTCAGCCTTTGAAAGCGGTAATGAAAAGTCAATTACGGATGCAACTACCAAAATTATCGCCAGAAATGACGATATTCAAGTTTCCACCAGCGAATATATTGGTTCAGCAGTCCTTATCCTACTGAGCAACAATCCGAAAGCGGAGATTTCAACCGACAGTATTTTTGCCGATGCATCTGATGCTTGCGATAAAGCGGCAACCACCACGACCGTTAGTTCATCCGAGCCTGTGGATGAATTCAATGTAGTTGCCAATGGTAGTGTTAATCTACGCTCATGCGGCGGTACACAATGCGCTATCGTTCGAGTTACCAAAAATGGGGAAATTCTGACCGTTACTGGCGTGGATGGTGATTGGTACGAAGTCAAAGTGGATAGCGGAACAGCATTTATTTCTTCCCAGCTAACCACACGCGGCCCGGATGATGTCATCAAGGTGGATGAACCGTATTTTGATGTTGATACAAGTTGTTTCATCATATTTGATCCCAAGCGTGGTGATATGGACATCAACATTATCATCGCGGGAGAAAAACAAAATGATCTTCTTGTAGATATCTATCGACCGAATGAAACACGCCCTATCAAAGTAGAAGCACAACTCGACAAAGCCTTTAGCGATACTGGCGATCCTTATATCCTTCAATATTATTCGTATAGTGTGAGTTGGCCTCTCAATGGTCTCTATCAGTTGGAATACACAATAGATGGGACAACCAAGAAAGTGGCATGGGAATTCGAAACACGCGGCGAATACAACATTTTCGTACAGTGTGAATAGCTAAGAACAGACAAAGAGGTGGCAACAATTGTCACCTCTTTTGGGCGTTTTCCATGCCTGCATCAGCGCACCTCTTGCAAATCGGTTTCTCCACTGGGCTCTATTATAGCTTTCGGATGGAATGTTTCACGCACAATACTTTCGAACGCCGCCGCGTCAAAAGCGCTGCATACCTGAACCACGTTCCCCGCTGCATCCTCAACGACCCGCCCGATGTAGTCACCCGCATCCTGCACCACCCGCAAACGGCGTGTTTCAAACGCGGCGTGTTCCGATTGTGTGGCGATAACCGCCGCTACCAAATCCCACACAAACAGGGTACGTCCACCTGCCAACCGTTTGAGGCGTTTCACAAGCCGCGCGGCAAAATCCCCCGCCGGAGATTGTGGCTCGCGCGTCAGTAGGTGATAGAGACTGTCGGTCAGCGGGATCGTGTTGGTGATGTCCAGTGGAATGAGCGTGACGGGCGCACCAGAACGCAGCACGATATCCGCCGCGTAGTAATCGATATAGATATTCCATTCTGCCCAGCGGTTGCGCGTCTTGGGCAGCATCTCGGTCAGGTTGCCAGCCACATGCAGCGCCCCGCCCATGATGTAGATCATATCAATTTTGTCTGCCAGATACGGGTATTCGAGCAGCATATCGGCAATATTGGTCAGCGGCCCCAACGTCAGCAGCGTCACCTTCTCGCGCGATGCCGTGATCTCGTTCGCGAGGAAATCCCGCGCAGGAACATGCCACGGCTTGCGTTTACTTTTGGGCAGCGACAAACCCAAGCGGAAGTCCATCACCAGCCGCACGAACAGCGGGAAGCGGTGATTACCCCGCAGCGGCGTGGTTCTGCCACTGGTCACGGGTAGCTCACGCCCGCCCAACTGCAACAGACGCAGCATGGTATCCACGCCCGCTTTCGCGTGGGCTTCGCCGGTAGCGGCGACTGTGACTGCTTTCAAGTCCACCGCGTCACACTGCATCAGGTACACCAGCGCCAGCCAATCATCAAACGCACAATCGGTATCTATAATCAGAGGAGTCGACATATAAAATACACCTCCAAAATTTAGAAGGTGTATTTTATAACGCATTTTTATCGAAATGTAATAGATTTCTTGATTTATTACAAGGTAATCAAATTATTACTATAGCTGCAATATGGAAGGTTAATGCGCATCAGCCAATTCGTAGATGTGTGTCGGCAGACCATCCTCGTCCGGCTCCGAACGGCTGAACGCAAAGCCGATTTTGTTGGCGACACGGATGGACGCAGTGTTGGCGGGGTCAATCGTCGCGATAATCCGTTTGAGGCCGCACTGCTCCTTGCCATAGGTGAGCATCGCCGCGCCGACCTCGGTTGCCAACCCCTGCCCCCAATACGCCTGCTTGAAGCTGTAGATCAGTTCTGCGTCGTCCGGTGGTTCGGCATATTCCGAGCGCACCAACCCGCAGAAGCCGATGAACGCGCCGCTGGCCTTGTCGATGACCGCCGAGCAGCCAAAGCCCTTGGTGGCGTAGTTGTTGATCGACACCTGTATCCACTTGTCGCTCAACTCGCGCGAGAGGGGTTTTCCATCGCCCATGTACTTGGTCAGTTCAGGGTCGCTCGTCACGTCGTACAGGTCGTCGCTATCAGCTTCGGTCAGGTGGCGGACGAGTGTACGCGGGGTTTGGAAGATAGTCATCGCTCAGTCGTCCAGCTTTTATTTATGTACTTCGATTTCAAGCGATTGAATCAAATCTGTGTATTGATTACAAATCTTTATTATAAATATTGTTTTGAACTACCGAACGAAAATATTCATGTATTAATGGGGCAAATTTCTCGGTAAGTTTAATTTGTTCAAAAACACCATTTTTTCTTACAAGCTGCATCAAATCATTCTTCCCATCAATCACCAGACTAGAACGAATATGATATTTATCTGAAATTTCTAAAAAGAAAAAATTAGCATAGTATTTCGGATGAGAAGAATTGGTTCTAGTTAAGTTGAAATTTATTTCTTCCCTTTCAAAATATACAGGAGGAATGACATAAAATTCACTATTTAAACTAAGATTTCCAGATTTATAGCTTGCTGATTGTCGAAGAGAGTTTATTAACAAATAATCATTACTATATCTGTATTCTAAAATAAGCGGGTCAAGCGAAAAACTAATTGTATTAGAGTCGAAATTTGTAACTGTCCAGAAAAGAAAAACAATATCATTTAATTGACGAAATTTCCCCTTCTCCAAATATACAAATTCAAATCCTCCTCCATATAACTCTAGCAAATTATCGCCAAACAACAATTCAGACCCAATCATTTCACATGCAATCATAATTGCTTCTCGAACAGCGTAACCTATTTTTGATTTAAATCTCTGGTTTTGAATAGTTTTAATGTGCTCAACATGTTTCGTAAAAAAATCATTCTTCCCACTTCCAGAAAAATAGGGATCGCTAGAAAACATTAAATACTTGGACTGAGATTCCCATTTGAAAGAATACATATTAGATTTTTCAATAATCCATCCAATTACAATGCAATTTGTCTCTGTACCAAGTGTTTCGAGGTTATTAAAAAATTGATTTAGGTTTTTACGGTCAATTAATCCATCATGGAATTCGCTGCGCATTTTTTTAATAACATATTTTGCTCCTAGTAGATTGCCTGCCCAAGCTACAGCAAAATGCTTATTTATAATACAAACTTTTCTTCTGAGATGTGTTACAGTACGCATCCATTCAGAAGGCATTAAATCTTCGACTGTAGAATCTGGCAGCGTAGGAAGTTTTATGTGCGGTTTTACATCTCCCGTTTGACTAATTAGTATATCTCCAAAAATAATTGGTACTTCAAATGCTTTGAAGGCTGCAATAAGTGTCATACGTTGTATCGCCCCCTACAAACTCTCGTCCGGTGCGCCGGAGAACAACTGACCGACCCGTAAGATAATCTCCGGTAGGCAGGCAAAAGTCACGGTGTCATCAGCGTTAAACTTTTTTAAGGCGCTGTACTCGCCGCCGGTGGGCTGCGAATATAACCGGAGCTGCTTCTTCCACGCATCGACCACCACATATTCGGGTACGCCAGCCGTAGCATACGCGCCCAACTTCACCCCTTCGTCGTAACCTTTGTTACTCGGTGACAGCACTTCGGCGATCAAATCCGGCACACCGCGAATACGCTTATCCGCCATAATGCCCGTGTTCGCCGCCGCGATGAATACCGCGTCCGGCTGGGCAGGTGTCACGCCGGTCATAATCAAGCCCACAGGCGCGAGGAACATATAACCCAACTGCTTTTGCTTGGCGGGAATTCCAACATATTCGTAAAACTGCTGCACAATCCATTGATGGTATAAGCTCGGCGAAGTCGACATATACAACACTCCATCAATGATCTCATAGCGGTTGTCGTCATCCGGCAGCCGTTCCCAGTCAGCATACGTCCACTGCCCCTGCGGTGGCCCGTCAATCCGTTCTACATCCGTCAATATCGGTAAAACCATTGTGTTTAACCCTCAAACTCAACTGCGCCTATTATATGCCGAATCATGGACTACGATCTGGCAATCAAAACAATTGCGCCGCATCTACACTGAGTAAATGCGGCGCAACTTGAATTTTCGAACAACTATGGACTAAAGACTATGAGCTAACAGCTTGCTTGCGTCTTTGCGTAATCGCCTTTAACCGCCCCGGCAGCAGCGGCCCAAGGCGTTCGAGTTCATCGGCATCCAACGGGCGCAGCGCCAGCAGCACCACCACATATATGATACTACCGACCACGACCGAGAGAACAACCGAATGACCCGACCCGACCACCACCACAGCCGCCATCGCCAGCGCGGAGGCGACCGGCTTCCACAGCAAGCCTACCCAGTCGATGCGCCCGACTGCCCCGTGCAGCAGGAAGCCAAACGGGATCAGCAGCATCAACTCGGAGAAAATAGTTGTGACAGCCGCCGCCCGATAACTGTAGATCGGGATCAGGACGATATTGCTGATGATGTTAAAGCTGACCGCGAGGAAGAACGCCCGTGTAATCCGCCGCTGCAAATCGAGCGCGATGAGTACATACTGCGTCAGGCTGTTGATCCAGCCAATTGGAATACTCCAAATCATTAACTGCGTGGCAATCGCCCCATCCGGCAGGAATTGGTTACCAGCGAGGATTTCGGTCAGGATGAAGGCCAGCGCCGTGAACGTCACCGCCAGCGGCAGCGCCACACTCACCAGCAGCTTAATCGCCAGCCCATAGTTGCGCTTCAGCGCCGCCTTATCCTCGTGCGCCTGCCGCGACATCAACGGCAGCAGCGCCATCGTGAAGAAAGCGGGGATGACATTTAACGCCGCGACCCATTTGTAGGCCACGCCGTACTCGCCCACCACCTTGTCGCCCTTGAAGTATTGGATAATCACCACGTCGATCTGGAAGAAGATGGTCGCGAGGAAGTGGTTGAGCATCAACGGCCAGCCCTCGCCCACCATCCCGCGTATCAGCATCCCATCCGGGCGATAATCCCTCTTGCTCCCTCCCCTGCTTGCGGGGGAGGGTTGGGGTGGGGGTTCCTGCGCGTTGAGCAGCCCCCGCCCGACCCACACCATCACCGCCAGCGTAATCGTGTTGGTGACAATACTCGCCGCCGCGAGGCCGATCACCCCGTAACCCAACACCAGCGCCGCCACGCCGAAGATCACCTTACAGATGGTGGCGATGGTCGAAATCGCCGCTGGATACTCGGCCTGTTGGAAGGCGTAAAACAGCGCCGACATGCCCGTGCTCAGGCTGTTGGGCAAGAGGCCAATATAGAGCAGGCCAATCGCGATCAGCGCTTCTTCGGTCAGCGGGGAACTGCCCGCCCCTTCCAAGCTCTGCCGTGCGCTCAGGAAGCCCAGCAGCAGCACCACGCCGATGACCATCAGCACCAGCCGCAGCACACTCGTGTTGTAAAAATAGCGCCATGCCTTCGACGGGTCACGCGCCACTTCGCGGGTGAGGAACACGTTTAAGCCGAAGTTGGTAAAAATGTCGAACCAGCCGAAGATGAAGCCGGCGTAGGTATAAATACCGCTGCCCTCCGGCCCCAAAATACGCAGCATAATGAACGCGAAGCCGAAGTCGATGCCGCGGTTAAACAGATTGAGGATGATGGGCGCGATGCTGTTCCGCGCCACCACCTGCACACCCTCGGTTTGCCCGCCCGCGCTCACGAACAAGCGCCACAGGTAGATGCCACCCATGAACACCACCAGCACCCCCGCGATGAACGAGGCGAACAAGCCAATCTGGAAGCTCTCAGGGTTATAACTGATGCGGAGTGTCAGTTGACCATTATCGAGCGCCGTTCGTAGGTCATCCGGCAGCCTGTCGTGAATATCGGCGAAGGCTTTACCCACCACCTCCGGCGACACATTTACGCCCACAAAGTTGCCCAGCACCTTGACCGCCGTTAATGGACGCTCGGTATCATCATCACCGCCGCGTGGCCGCGCGAATGCCCGCCAGCCATTCACATAGGTTTCACTGAGTACCACCCATGACGCGGGTGCGTTCGGTGCGATGTTGGCATGTAAGATTGTCTCGCGGCCTGCGTTCGGCTCGATGGCGACCTCAAAACCGCTTGACCAGCTCGTATCCAGCGCGAGTTCAGCACCATCCAACGGCTGCGCCACATATGCCCTCGGCAGGGGGTTATGCTCCCAGATGCGTACTGCCTCATCCTCATAAGCTAACCACCAACTCGGCGGAATCCGTATATTGTCGCTGGTGGTCAATTCTTCGGGCATTTCAAACTGCTTCGAGGTCATGACATAGCGCACATTCAGCAGGGCTAACTGTGGCGATTGCAGAATATCGACCAGCTTGGCATCCTGCCCCATCCCCGCGTATTGGTCGTCGGTATACAGCGGCGCGACACGGTTGTAATCCAACTGCACCTGCGGCGCGAGTGTGGTCATGAAGTCCACATACGCTTTAGGGATGATGCTCTCGTAACCGCGAATGTCGTCCAACCCGTAGCGGCTGCCCATGTTGGCATTCATGATCTTACCGCGTTCGCCCAGCGACGGGTCGTCAATCGTGGTGTAGCGCCAGTCGCCTTCCTGCGCCTGTAACCACTGAATCGCTGGCGGGGTGAAGTCCAGCAGCGCCGGATCGCTGGCGGGGTTGAAGCTCCACGAGGCCGCCATCAGGTCAACCGCCACCAACCCGACCGCCAACACCTGCCAGATGGGTACTGACCGCAGCCCATGTCGGTTAAGGTCAACGTCCGTAGGGGAAGGGCTAAAATCTTCCGACGTTTTATCCCCTCGCCCTGAGGAAGAGGGGTTGGGGTAAGGGTTTCTCCCTGCCCACAGGAACACCACGCCCGTCCCCAACAAAGCCAGCCCCAGCGCCAGAACGTTCGGGAACTGGTAGCTGTAAAACATCCGCGCATCGCTGAAGGCTTCGTTCGCCAGCGCCATGTTATCGACGACACTTTGCAACAGCGGCTCAATTTGGCCGAAGAACAGCCGCGACAGCAGCAGACCAACTAGGATTAACCCGCCGCCGATAACGCCGCCGTAACCAAACCAGCGCGTCACCCGCAGCGATTTACTCGCGCTCATCAGCGTATGCGCCCCGAAACCGGCCAGCACCGCCACGCCAACCGTTACGCCGAACACCCAGCGGAAGGGCGAATGCAGTTGGTTGATGCCCGGAAAGCCGTAGTACAGAATCGCATACGTCGGCAGACCGAACATGAACGTCAGCGACACCAGTGTCAGCACCCCGAATATCCCTTTGTATGGGGGCTTTCCCTCTGTATTGATCTTGGCGACTTGGCGGTTAAAAAATGTATTTACAACTCCATATATCGCCAACACCAGCGGCAGGATGCCCAAGTAGAGCGCACCCTCCACATAATTCTTGATGTCCCATCGAATGGTATTGATCGACTGTCCGGCAGCGTTGGTGAACTGTGTGACCGTCTGCCCGTTAAAGATGTCGTAGTAGCTGTGATGCGAGGGGTTGCCGTAAAAATTCGGCAGTAGGAACTGCACCACATCTCGCTTCGGGTGCGCCCAATCGAGGACTTCGGCTAAACTCGCGCGACCATCGCGGTAGTTCATACTCGCCAGTTCAAACAACGGCACGAACTGGATTGCGCCCAACCCTACGCCCAGCACCACCATGCCGATGAGCCACACGCCGCGTTGCACAACCCACTTCCAACCGTTCGTCTGTGTGTGCCGTCCTACCCACCATTGAGAGATCAACCGTGCCGCCGCGTAGTAGCCAGCGATAATCAGCACATAGTAGGTAATCTCGACATGCCCTGCCAGCACGTTGCAACCCAGCGCGACTGCCCCCAACGCCACCCACGGAATCGTGGACGGTCGCCCGCGCAGTGCCGGACGCTGCTGAATAACCAACTCAACCGCCAGCAGCACCAGCGGCAGCCACGCCGCCGCCGCGATAATCATCGGGAAAACGGCACTAATGACGAAGAATGCGCTTAGTTGGTACACGACCCCCGCCAGCGTCCCGCCAAAACGCCCAACACCCACGCCGCGCATGAACAGGTACATGAATGCGCCAGCCAGCCACAACTGCACCACTGTGAACCAACCGTAAGCCGCCGGCAGTGGCAGCACATAATATAGGACGCTGAACGGGTACAGTGTCGATTGCTGCCCCGCCGCGAAAAATGGAATACCGCCCAATTGGTGTGGATTCCACAGCGGCACATCGGCCTTGCTGATGCTCTCGCGGATAAAACTTTTCCACTGGAAGTTTTGCAGTACCAAATCCGAAAGCAGTGCGTTATGCGGCACTTCCGGCGCTTTGGCGACTTCGCGGTAAGTGGCGAAGGGTTCATATTGAAAGAGGTTTTCGGTCGGCAGAAGTGTCTTGCCACCCATCGTCTGCTGCCAGAACAAGACCAGCGGCAGCAGGAACAAAAGCGCGATGATGGCGAAATCGGGGGTATGGCGGCGTATCAAATAAATCTTCCTTCACTAGGCATCTTCGAAATGCGTGCCAACCACTATACACGCTTACATTTCTTTTTTCGACAGCGTTTCCCCTTCTACATCAGATGAGCATAGGTGAATCCCTCTCGAATGGGTCTACTTTTTTATAGCCACTCATCCTATATAAAAATCCCCCAACACTCGGATAAACACGCTTTGAATAACGCATATGATGATGTCAGTAGTTCGTTGAACAAATCAAATGAAAAAGGGGAAACAAAATGGACGGTGTAAACTTAATCGCTTGGATTATCGTTGGTGCAATTGCGGGTTGGCTTGCTAGCATTGTGATGAGCACCAATCGTTCGCAGGGTTTGCTGACCGACATCATTGTCGGTATCATCGGTGGTTTCATCGGTGGTTTCGTACTGAACGCCTTGAACATTGGTGGCGCAGTCACCGGTTTGAATATCGGCAGCATCGTCGTCGCCTTCATCGGCGCGGTCATTCTGCTCGGCCTTCTGCGTATGCTGCGCGGCTCTCGCGTATAACAGCCAAAACAGAAACACTCATGAGGCCGTTGTCCTATATACAACGGCCTTTTGATTCTGGTCTAATAGGGTAAGTTTGTAGAATTAATACGAGTGCAGGAGCGATGTACGATATAATGACAATTATTCAACTCGTGCGAGATCGCCTCAAGCTGACAGGATTGTTTGCCGCCGTTTCGATTGTTAATCCACCGCAGCTTGACGTAACGCCGTCGAACCCGTTCTATTATGTCTGGAGCTTATCCATGTTGGACCGCGCTATGATCTTTGGCTTGGTCGCCGGTATCGGAGCCTTTATTTTCGTCCTTGAGCTGGTGCGCCGCCGCCGCCTTAAAGAAGAATACTCACTGCTGTGGTTGGCAACCGCTGTCGCCCTTATCATACTCAGTCTGTCGCGTCCCACGTTGGATGTGCTTGCCAGCGCTGTGGGCATCATCTACCCGCCCAGCGCCTTGTTCCTCGTTGCCATGATCTTCGTGCTGCTTATCCTGCTGCACTACTCGATTGTGTTGACACGGTTAACGCACGAAAACAAAGAGAACGCCCAACAACTTGCCCTCCTCCGCTGGCAAATCGAGGAGATGCAAAAGACCTTAGCGGCGCGCGAGGAACACACCTACGAACGTCAGGACAACAAGGACGGTCGCGTAAAGCGAGATGAACCAGTAGTGCTTACGCAAGGGGTTGATGTCCTCGCCCAATAGCTGAGGCATCCCAATTTATTGAGTAATCCAACCGTTGCCATTGAGCAGCGGTTTTTGTTTTACAATATATAGCTACTTTTAAGTTACTGGGAATAATAAAGTGTTTCATATTTTTATAAGCTATGCTCATGAAGATGGTAGAGATTATAGAGATACCGTTATTAACTTGCTCAAAAAGAATGGGTTTAAGGATGATGATTATTGGATTGATGATCGTGATATAAATCTCGGTGAAGAATGGCGTACAGAGATAGACAAGTCGCTGAACGAATCATTTATAGTATTAATTATCCTCACTAAAGGCGCAGTTAAATCACATTATGTCACTTATGAATGGTCAAGAGCTATAGGCGATGGAATAACAACAATTCCTATTATCTTTGAAAATTTACCTAAGAAATTCCCACATCCACTCTTAGAGCGAAAACAATTTGTAGATTGGAGAAAAGCGGACACACCGGAAAAAGTAATTAAAGCAATTAAGTTAAATCGGGAAATGCCGCCTGACACTGTTTATCTCAACCGCTTAATCACTAGGATTATTCTTCCTTTTAGGCTCTTAGCAAAAATTGCAATATGGGTGAGGCTAGAAGTCGAACATGATCTAATTGAGCATTCAACACGAGTAAAAATACTGAGAGCATTGTTGGATGAATTGACCTTGTTGGTCACATCTAAATTACCTGATTTCATCGTTTCTAAATCGAGTTCGTTTTCAAGGCGAAACCTAAGAACCTGTTATAAATTAATTGAATCGCTGGAAACATTCAGAAATGTTTTTAATTTTGGAGAGAGAGAACTGCACGATTGGGAGATGCCATTAAGTCAACAACAAAAACTGTTCTTCGACAGCATAGAACCTACTATGGAGCAATTACACGCCGCTGAAAATTTTAGGCAACAAAATATAGAAAAACTCGCATCAGTTTTCCAAAAAGATACTTATCAACAACGTCAGTTCATTGAGTTTGAAAAGTTTTTATTGCTCATATCAAAGAACATGGTACTACCAAGTGATTTGGATGAGCATTTAAAACCGTTTGTTTACTTATCTCCAGGTGTTGCGAGTCATTTTCTACTTGCGCAGACAATCGAAGACAAAGAAATTGCTGAATTAGTAATAAACACAATAGATAAGATATATCTAAAGCGATTAGAATGAAATTATTTCAACCTTTAGCGGCGCGCGAGGAACACACCTATGAACGTCAGGACAACAAGGACGGTCGCGTAAAGCGAGACGAACCAGTAGTGCTTACGCAAGGGGTTGATGTCCTCGCCCAATAATTCGTTGGGATGATCGGGGTGCTGTCGCAAGTTGAGTATCGGGCTGAGTACCCACGACAGCACCAAGCCGCCGACCAAGCCGCCTGCGTGTCCCCAATTATCGACCCGCAAACCACTCCCCGGTAACTGCGACAGCAAACCGCCAATGAACGTAATCACCGCCAGCGCGACCAACGACTGCCGCCGCGCCCGACCTGCCGCACCCATCAGCTTGCGGTGATGCCACAGGTAAACGAACTCCGCACCCAAAATGGCGAATACTGCCCCCGACGCGCCGACCGAATAGACATTCGCGCCGCCAAACAAGGCGCTGGCTACCGAACCCGTGAGGCCGCCGAGCAGGTACACAATCAAAAAGCGGGTGTGCCCAAACAGCCGCTCCATCGACATACCGACCGCGTACAGCACATACATATTCGAGATGAGATGGATGCTGTATTGCAGCGCGAAACCGCCATCGTCGTTATAGACACCGGCGTGCAAGAACATGGATGTCAGCAAACGGTAATACTCGCCCTTCTGGAAAATATCCGGCCCGTGGTTGGCACCCCACAAGAAAAGCTGCTCGTCAATCTGTACCGAAAACGCCTTGAGCAAGAACACCACCACATTAATCGCCAGCAGCACATAGGTCACTTTGGGCGTTACCGAGGGGATGCGCAGGTTCACACGCTGGCGGGGTTCACCTGCCGGACGGGGTGTTTGCGGCTGCTCCAACGGGTGACGCTTGGGCGCTTGTTCGAGCGGGTGCTTATCCGGTTGAGGATCATTCATCAGGGGGCGGCTTTCGATTATAATAGGCGCATCATCACGCAGCATACCGTTAGTATGTGTTTAAGAGGCTCAATGTATTATGCCGAGTTACGACTACCGATGCAATAACTGTGGGCGCACCTTCGCCCTCTTCTTCAAATCTATTAAGGATTACGACCCCGCCGCTGCCCAAACCTGCCCCCACTGCCAGAGTACTGATGTAGGCCGCCGCATCAAGCGCGTCGCCATCCCCAAGCAGGGGCGCGACCTCAGCCAGCTTTCCTCCGGCGATATGCTCAACGTGTTCAATTCCGGCGACTCGAAAGAAGTGGGCAAGATGTTCCAGCAGGTGACGGATACGACCGGCGTGGACGCAGGTTCGACCTATAACGAGGCGACGCAGCGCTTGCTCAAGGGTGAAAGTATGGACAGCGTCGAGCGTGACCTCAGCAGCCGCCCCGGTGCCTCCACCAGCGACGCGGATTGATAGAACAGTACAAACATGGCATTTTTGTAGGGGCTGGATCTGCGCAGCGTCCAGCCCACCGCAATTTCCTATCTAACACGGATTAATGCGCCAGCGCCTGTACTGCCTGTAACACAACCTGTTCACAGCAGCTATCCACATGGTAATCCAGTTCCATCTGATCGGTATCACTGGTGTAGACACCCGTCACCGTGACCTGCGGCGGGTTACCATGTTTCTTGCAGCGCATGTCGCCAAGCTGTTTGGCGACATGCCGCCGGATTTGTTCCCCTGTGTGTTCCAGCACTTCCGCCAGATACTCGTCGGTAATCTCGTCCACTTCCACAGGCCGATCATCGACCTCAAATTGTATGGTGATGTCAATCATAATCTCTACTCGATAAGCAGTTTTGACACCACATTAGCACATCCTAGTCATAGCTTGCCAGTCACCGCCTGCCCCGCGTTCGCCCACCTCACCCGCCCCAAATGGCGTACTTCCGCTATAATCGGCGGCATGATAAACAAACGCCTATTCAACATTCCCCTTCGCCGGCTGGTGATCGCCCTCGTGGTGGTTGTGCTGCTTACCGTTGGCCTCGCGCTCGACCTCGCCAACCGCGGCCTTGCGTGGCGCGTATTCTGGTCGCTCACCGGCGAGGAAACCCCGCTGGCTCAGGTGCGCGGCATGGTCGAGTGGGCGGGTAATTTCTTGCGTGTGCCGCTGCAAACCGCGCCGGATGTACCGATCAATCACACTGATGTCTCGCCCTACGGCATCAACACCTTCTTACAGCAGGAGGTTGAAGTCGTTAAGCGTGACCGCAGCCTGCAAATGATTAGCGAAGCCGGCTTCAAGATGATCCGCCAGCAGTTCGAATGGGCGGATATTGAAGTTGGTGGGCGCGGCGACTTTACCGACCGCCGCAACGACCTGAACGGCGATGGCACCATTGACGACAGCGACGCGATTTCGGCATGGGCGAAGTATGACAACATCGTTGACCTTGCCGAAAAGTACGGCATCCAAATCCAAGCGCGGCTCGACAACCCGCCGAAGTGGTCACGCGCCAACCCCGACGCGGGTGACAAAGCCCCGCCTGATGACTATCAGGACTTCGTGAACTTCGCCGTCGCGGTCGCCGAGCGTTATCAGGGGCGCATCCGCTACTATCAGATTTGGAACGAGCCGAACGCCAACGAGGAATGGGGCAAGCAGCCCGTTAACCCCGAAGCCTATACCGACCTGCTCTGCCGTACTTACGCCGCGCTCAAAGCGGTTGACCCAAATCTCGTCGTCATCAGCGGGCCACTGTCGCCCACCGTCGAGCTAACCGAACGCAACCTCAACGACTTCATCTTCCTCCAGCGCATGTATGACGCGGGGGCGAAGGACTGCTTCGATGTGATGTCGGCGCAGGGTTACGGCTTCTTCAGCGGGCCGACTGACCGCCGCATGCGCCCGATGACCCTCACCTACGCGCGCCACATCTACATCCGCGACATCATGGTTGCGAACGGCGATGCGAACAAGTCGATCTGGATTAGCGAGGCCGCGTGGAACCCGCAGCCCGACGACCCGAACATTATTCAGAACGGCGCGTTCGGCATCGTCACCGAGGAAGAAGCCGCACGCTATATGCCGCTGGCTTACCAACGGGCGCAGGAAGAATGGCCGTGGCTGGGCAACATCTCGTATTGGTTCTTCAAACGTCCGGCTGACTACGAGAAAAATCAGGCGTTTTATTACTTCCGCATGGTCGAGCCGGATTTCACACCGCTGCCCATCTACGACAGTATGAAGCAGTACATCACGGGGCAATCACCCACACTGTATGCGGGTGTCCATCAAGCCGAAAGTTGGGCTATAAACAAAAAGGATTTTCAGGGTCTTGAATCTTCATCAGATGCGGATTTTGGTCAAGTTAGTAGGATGAGATCAGCAGATTTCACCGTTTATGGCACAGATTTAATCATCAAGTGGAAAGGTGGAAATGCAGACGCAAATGTTGATGGTCAGGAAATTTACATTCCAGATGATTCAGCTTTCGAGCAATATAAAGATTTACCAGAGACAATTCACTTCTTAAATCCGTTATATGAAGCAAGTATCCATTTATCCAATACAGCAAGCATTCATAGAATTACTGATCTGAATATAGGCGAAGGAATAATAGGCCTTTCCTCCATCACCGTCCTTGACCGCACCGTGCAGAACATCCTGCCCCTCGCGGCAGGCGCACTCATCGCCCTCGGCATGACTCTCTATGTTATCGGCACCGCATGGCGGGAGCGCCGGAAGTGAGCCAACAACGCGGCACTGTAGGGGCGCACGGCGGTGCGCCCTCATCCTCCTCTGCGTCCTTGCCTCTTAGCGTCTTTGCGTTGAGCCTTGGCATTATCCTCCTCGCCGCTGCCCTGCGCTTCCACCACCTCGGCACGCAGTCGCTGTGGAATGACGAAGGCAACGCCTATGTGCAGGCCACCCGCAACTTCACCGACATCGCCGCCAACGCCGCCCGTGACATTCACCCCCCCGGTTACTACTGGCTGCTGGCACTTTGGCGCGGCTTGATGGGGGAAAGTGAAATCGCCCTGCGGTCACTTTCAACCTTTGCCAGCATCCTCAGCATCGCCTTCACATTCGCCCTCGGCAAACGCCTGTTTAATCCGGCGGCGGGGTTAGCGGCGGCACTGGTGGTTGCCCTCAACAGCTTCAGCATCTACTACGCGCAGGAAGCCCGTATGTACGCGCTGCTGGCACTGTGGGGCGCGGCGGGCATGTGGGCATTGGTCGGCCTCATCAAAAGTCAGCCCATTTTAGGGACTGTAGGGACGCAGCATCTCGCTTCCCCCCCCTCGCCAAAGCATTGGAGAGGGCTACGAGCGCCGTTAGCGAGTGGGGGGGTGAGGTGGCATTGGGCATTAGCCCTCGCCCTCGTCAACGCGGCTGGCCTCTACACGCAGTACGCCTACCCGTTCATCATGCTCGCGCAGGGGGTCATCTTCCTCCTCTGGCTCATTATCCAGTTTGTACGCCCTCAACCCATTTCTTTACTCAGTACTCGGTACTCAGCACTCAGTACTTATATTGCTGCTAACCTCCTCGCCCTGCTCATCTTCCTGCCGTGGCTGCCAACTGCCTTGCGTCAAGTCACCCAATGGCCGAGTACCGGCACACCAATTCCGCCGTCGGAAGCGTTGGGGATCATCAGCGGCTGGTTCACCCTCGGCATCACCTACGACTTCGTGCCGAACGCCCTCAACTACCTGCCCATCGCCCTTAGCTTGCTGCTCGTCGGCTTTATCGGCGGGGTATGGGTGCGCGGACGAAAAGGGTTATGGGCGGCGCTCGTGCCAGTGCTGTGGGCGGGTTTGCCAATCATCTTATTTCTAGCGCTCGGCTTATTCCGTCCCGCCAACCTCAAATTTTTGCTACCGGCACAACTCGGCTTTGCGCTGCTGGTCGGCGCGGGTTTCGGCGGCTGGTGGTCGCTGGCGCGGCGTGGGTTTCGGCTTGACCGCATCACCCTTATCCTCGGCATCTTGCAAATGCTCTGGCTGCTGGTTTACCTCTATAACGGCCTCATGCCGCTGTACAGCGACCCGCACTTTCAACGACCCGACTACCGCCAGATGGTCGCGCAGATCACGGCTGACCCGCGCGAGGGCGATGCCATCATCCTTGACGCGCCCAATCAGGAAGAAGTCTTTCGCTACTACTATCGTGGCGAAGCACCTGTGTATCCGCTTCCGGCTGGCCTCGGCGGCGACGATGCCGGAACATTGGCCGAGGTTGAAGCCATCATCGAGCAGCACGACCGCCTCTTTGTGTTGTTCTGGGGGGAAGCCGAGCGTGACCCCAACCATATCGTCGAACGCACATTGGACAGCACCACCTTCGAGGCAGGGCAGGATACATGGTTCGGCGATGTGCGTTTCGCCCGCTATGTAACGCCAGCAGCCTTTGGGGAGTCTATGGTTGTGCATAAACGATTTGGCGACTTGATCTGGCTGGAACGTGCCGCTATCAGCGGCGAACGCTTCCGCGCGGGGGACGTGGTACAGGTGCGCTTGGAATGGCACACTGATGCACTGCTCGACACCCGCTACAAAGTGTTCGTCCAACTGTTGAACACCGGCGGCGTGTTGATGGCGCAGCGTGACAGCGAACCCGCGGGGAATTCACTACCAACGACCAATTGGCAGCCGGACGAAATCGTGCTTGACCAGCATGGTCTCGCCCTACCGTCCGATTTACCCGCCGGAAATTATCAGATCATCGTTGGCCTTTACAACATCGACGATGCCAACCAACGCCTGACCGCCGCCGGAAAAACCTATGTGCGCTTAGGGCAGATTGCAGTTATTGAGCCAGCAAACTGAACAAGGCATGAGCATCCGTTGACGCTCATTTCAAACTGACGTTACAATCACGGCTAAGGGGAACAGACTTACTTTATTTAATTCCAGCGGAGGCAGACCCAAATGCGTGTCATTATTACCGGCGGAACAGGGCTAATCGGCAGGGCATTAGCCAACAATTTGGCGCACGACCATCATGAGGTGATCGTCCTCAGCCGCAACACCAACAAAACCAGCGGGTTAGATGGTGGCGTAAAAGTCGTTAAGTGGGATGGGCGCACAGCCGAAGGGTGGGGTTCACTGGCAGATGGCGCGGGGGCAATCGTCAACCTCGCGGGTGAAAGTATTGCCGGTGAAGGCTTCCCGCCCAGCCGCTGGACGAAAGAGCGTAAGAAGCGCATTATCGACAGCCGTATTAACGCGGGTAAAGCCGTTCTCGAAGCCATTTCCGCCGCCACTAAAAAACCGGATGTGCTTATTCAAGCCTCCGCCGTTGGTTACTACGGCACCCACGGCGACGAACCGATTACCGAAGAACATGCCCCCGGCAGCGACTTCCTCGCCACCACCTGCGTCCAGTGGGAAGCCGTTACCGCGCCCGTCGAAAAGATGGGTGTGCGCCGTGCCATTATCCGCACCGGCATTTTGCTCTCGACAAAAGGCGGCGTACTGCCCCAACTGTCGCTGCCCTTCAAATTGTTCGCGGGCGGCCCCATCGGCAGCGGCAAGCAGCAGATGCCATGGATACACATTGATGATGAAATCGGCGCAATCCGCTTCCTCATCGACAACGCCGATGCCAGCGGTGCCTATAACCTGAGTGCGCCCGAAGTCGTCAATAACGAAACCCTCGCCAAAATTTTGGGACGTGTGATGAAACGACCATCGTTCCTTACCGCGCCCGGCTTCGCCTTTAAGCTGGCCTTCGGCGAACTCGCCATACTGCTGTTGGAAGGCCAACGTGCTATTCCGAAACGGCTGGAAGAGGCAGGGTATCCGTTCAAATTCACGCAGCCTGAACCGGCGCTAAAAGACTTGATCGACAACGGGAAATAAATCACGCCCCTCACCTTCAGATAACTGCGGGTGAGGGTTTGTTGCCACAGATAGTATTCGGTCGCTGATGCCAAACATGACATATAAGACAGTTATTTTCTTTGACCTCGACGGAACGTTGCAGCTAAACCCGTTCGAGACTGCCGTGTGGCCCGATATTGTTGGGGAAATCGTCCAAAAGACGGGCAAACTCGCCTATGAAGTCATCCAAATGTTCGAGGATGAAAGTGCAACGCGCCAGAATGATGATAGCATTCCGGCTGTTTTCGCGATGGATTTCGACAGCATTTGCACGACAGTGGCGCAGCGATTGGGGGTCAGCCTGAGCCACAATTGCACCGACCTCGTCCGTAAATACGCCGCCACCCATTCAAGCCTGCTGGATGGTGCGCTCGAAACATTAACCAAGCTCCGCGCTCCGCACCGTGCTTTAGTGGTCGCGACCAAAGGACTCGCCAAATATCAGCTTCCGGTGATGAACGCGCTGGGTTTAACCCCTTATTTCACCTCCATCCTGTCGCCCGATTCCCACAACGGCCTCAAGAAACACCGTCACTTCTTCGGCGAATGGGCGGATTATCCTGCCCTGCGTATGATGGTGGGCGACTTGTACGAGGACGATGTGCTGTACCCCGGCGGTCACGGTTTCATGACGATATGGAAGCCGCTGCCGTCATTGGTTCCGGCTGATCTGCACGGCTACGATCCGTTCACCCGCGCCCAGAACTACCCTTACACGACCCGGCAAACGCACCCTGCCGATGCCATCATTCTCACACTGCGGGAACTCCCAATGCTTATATCCTACATCGAGCAGCACCACGCCCCATGAACTTTGAGCAGGCCTTACGCGCCATCAGCCAGCCCATCCGCGCCACCGCCCTGCCGGACTCGCTGGATCACATGCACCGGCTGCTGGATGCGCTGGGCAGCCCGCAGCAAGACTATCCTTCGGTCGTGGTGGCTGGTTCGGTGGGCAAAGGCACCACCTGCCACCAGCTTGCCACACTGCTGAACCCACATTTAAAGGTTGGCTTGTTCACCAGCCCTCACCTCCACAGCTTCCGCGAACGGTTCAGCATCAATGGTGTGTTAATCGCGCAGGGAGAGTTTATCGAGGGTGTTTCCCGCATTCAGCAGGCAGCCGCCCAACTCGACACCCACTACAGCACCTTCGAAATGTCTACCGCGCTCGCGTTGTGGTGGTTTCGGCAGCAGGCGGTCGATATTGCCGTCCTCGAAATTGGCATCGGTGGGCGCTTCGACGCGGTGAACGTGGTCGCCAACACACTCGCCCTCATCACCCCGATTGAACTGGAACACGCTGCTATGCTCGGTGGCACACTTACCTCAATCGCCGGTCATAAAGCCGGTATCATCCAACCGCAGGGTTACACCCTCGCCGCGCCCCAACAACCGGAAGTCGAGGCCGTACTGCGCCACGAAGCCGCAACAAAACACGCCCACCTCCAATTTGAGCCAATCACGACGCTCGCCCTCGCCGCCTGCAACAACCTCTTGCAGCGCGGCATCCTTCCGCCCTTTGACTTGCCAGCAGCCACTCCGCCCGTCAATATCCCCGCACGGCTGGAACACATCACCTTAGCCGACAAAAGTGTGCTGATCGACGGCGCACATACACTCGGTAGCGCTCAACGCCTACTTGCGGAAATCGAACGCCTCGCCCCGCAAACACCTGTCCGCCTTATCATCGGCATACTGCGCGACAAAGCCATCCAATCCTTTGTCACCCTGTTTGATGATCCGCGTTACCATATCGTCCTCACCCAACTGCCCGGCCACCGTGCCGCCAGCGCAGGGCAGATCCACCAATCACTCGCCCTACACCACGCCCACATGACCCTGCAAGCTGTTTTACAAACCGCGCTAGAAGAAGCGCTCGCCGCCCCCGAAAGCTTGATCGTCGTCACCGGCTCACTGCGAACGGCTGCCCTCGCCCGTGAATATCTGGGACTGCTCAACGATGAGGAACGCGAGGAAGCTTTGCTCACCCGCCACATTTTCGAAGGTGCGGAGTATCTTGCGAAGCTGCGTTGAACATTTTCCACAGCTTAAACGTTAATTGGGTTGAAGGCTGTTATAATAGCGGTCTGCTGGGTAAGAAAATGAACTGGCTCTAACACAAAGTTAAACATCCTTACACCAATTTTCACGATTCTTATGTTAGAGTAAAACGGTTACAGATCGTTCACCGCAGCATCAACCACCGCAAATTGGGTATATCACTGGGGAATAGGTATTGAACGTATCGTCATATATGAATGCCCGTTGGGCGCGTGTCATTTCTAACCTGCTCAGTCCGCCGATGGTATGGGCGACGCTGGTCTTTATCATCGCCTTCCACTTTGCCGAAAACCGTTTGCAGGGTCTTATGTGGGCGCTGACCTACGGCATTTTGGTCTGTGTGATGCCCATTCTCTACATTGCGTGGCGTGTGCGGCGTGGCAAAATTAGCGACCTTCACATGAAGGAACGGCAGGAGCGCATCATTCCCTTCGCCGTATCCATCGGCTGCGCCATCCTTGCGTGGATCGTACTGCGCATGATGAACGCCCCTTCCATCCTCCCGCTGATTGCCGCTATCACCCTCGTCGAATTAGCCGTGATGCTGCTGATTACTTTCGCGTGGCAAATTAGTATGCACGCCATGAGTATCAGTGTCGCGGTTGTAGCCACGGGCATCGTGTTCGGCGCGGCACCCGCGCTCGCCGTTTCGCCCCTGCTGCCCATCGTCGGCGCGGCACGGTTGCGGCTGCACCGTCACACACTGGCGCAAGTCATCGCCGGAGCCATCGTCGGCGCACTCATCCCCTTGATCGTTCTCGCAGTGATGTAAATAAAAATAGGGCGACTTACGCCGCCCTACTCCTATCACAAACATAACCCCGTTTGTAGGGACGCGATACAAGGCTTGTCCGGTACTCGTTTTGTCAGAAATTACGGGACAAATGGGCTTAAAACGGCTAACCAGCCTGCATTTTAGAGGCGAACGCTATCCCTTGAAGTCGCTTTAGCAGACTTGTCTGGCGATCAGCATGACGGCTTTAGCCTCATGCGAGGCAACCGCACTCATTTCTCAGTACTGGACAAGCCTTACATCGCGTCCGCACCATTTCCTCTGCAACCACCACCCCTCAAAAACTTCATATGCCTCCCCTCTCCAAGCTGAACTCAGCAAATTGGAGAGGGTTGGGGGTGAGGTTAAGAGAAACCCCAAAACTATCGAGGATAAATCCGAAGATGAGGGTAAAACTACCCGGTCACCGGAATTTGGGATGTCACCGCGCCGCCTTGAATACGAGCGTAGGTCGAGCTAACCCAACCAATCGTGCCTTTGTAATTCACCTGCCACCACGCATTGTTCGCAGTACGCCCCACGATGCGGACGACTTCGTTACGCTGCATCTTGGCAAGAATGGTCGTTCCACGGGTCGCCGGTGCATTACGCACATTTACGGTCGCCAGCGCGGTCGCGTCAAAACCCGTATCAACCGGCTGTGCCACCGTCTGCGCGGAACCGGTAACCACATTCACCTGCTGGTTGCCGCCGATGCCCACAAACCGGGCAGAAACCCAACCGGTGATGCCATTGACATTAATCTGATACCACGATGAGTCGTTGTTCTTACCAACAACCGGATACACTTCGTTCTGGCTGATCTTGGTCAAGATCGTCGCAGTCGCGTTCGGGTTATCACGCACGTTCAGGCGTCCGGTAATCACCGTCGCGGTCGTGCCTGTGTTCACCGGCGACGAAGGTACGCTCGGCTGCTGAACCACGGCCGAGGTTACGCGTGTCAGGTTATAGTCGAGGAACGCATCGCCCCCCGCCTCATAATACTCAATCATGATTGTGTGCTGTCCGGCACCAAGGTTCAAGTTAGTGCTGTAGGTGGTCGTCGTCGCGCCGTGGAACTCGTTAATCACTGCGACACCATCCACGAACACGCGCACACCATCATCGGCGCGGACGCTTACAGTATAGTTGCCTGCATCCAATGTCTGGGTGCTCGTCCAACGTGCCGAGAAGTTATCAGCAGGGACGCTTGCCCCCGGCGAACCGCTGCCCCAATTGTGGCTTGGGCTGCCTTCGCTCTGAATAAGAACAGGCGAACCGGACAGCGCGGCATTGTTAAAGTACTGAGCCGTCCACTGACCGTTGTTTATGTTTGAATACGACACCTGCGGTACAGGGAAGTTCGGGCTTGGGTTACCCGCAGCCGGAGCCCACGTCACATAAGCATATGCGCTGCCGGACACTTCTTGATAATCGACACGGATCTTATGCACACCGGCAGTCATCGGCACATCAACCGATACGATCTGACCGATCTTGTTTTGGCCGAAGGTATCCAGAACTGCCGTATAACCATCGTCAATCGTAATCCGGATGCTGTCGTCTGCCAGCGCCCAGAAGCGGTAAGTGCCGCCGTTGAACGACGCTAACGCTGTCCAGCGGATCGAGAACCCGTCGCTGCCAATACCGTTACCGGGGGCATTATTGCCAAAGTCGAACCCCAGCACGTTATCCGTCCGCGTAAAAGCGGGTGAACCCTGTAAATAGGGATTATTGTAATATTCGCCCGTCCATGAATAACCCTGCGCCGCTACCCACATGCTGGGTTGCAGCGTGAACAGGCTGAACATGGCGAACACCACACTAAACACACCCCATCGTCGCCACTTCATCATAAAGCCTCCTTAATGCAAATCAGGACTGCACAATCTATTCTCATTATAGGCAAAAATGAGCGAGAAAGGGGGCTGCGTAGTGTAATCGTCAGGTTATCAGTAACATTTTAGCGGGTTACAGACGGCTTTTTAACCCAATGCTAATACGATGACGCCTGCCATCATCACCAGTGCTGCCACAATCCGGCGTCGTCCACCTTCTTCAGAAAGTAAGCGTGCGCCTAAAAATGCGCCAATGAGGATGCTGGTTTGCCGCAGCGGCGAGAGATGCGTGACATCGCTGGTAGAGAGTGCGATCAGGAAGAGAATGTACGACAGTGAGTCGATGATGCCAACCGCGAAAGCCTCGCGTTTATGCTGATGCCAATTGAACTTTACCCGATCCCAATGGCGCACCGCATGAGGCGCCAGCGCGACTGCCCGTACCACATTGCTAGCCCACGTCAAAATAAGCGGGGGGACTAGAAAAAAACTGACGACCTGCTTATCTTGCAGCGTGTAGGCCGCAATCGATACCGCCGTCAGCAGCCCGTAAATGACACCACCCCGAACGCTACCTGTCCGGTTTTTATTCGGTGTGCTTGTCAGGATAATCACGCCGAGCGAGATCAGAACCATTCCAGCAATCACCAACACCGTCGGGCGTTCCTCCAACACCAGAATAGCGCCAATCCCCGCCAGCATCGGGCCGACACCCCGCGCAATCGGGTAGACCAGCGACAAATCCCCGACTTGATAACCCCAATTGAGAAATAGGTAATAGAGAATGTGGAGTAAACAGGTTCCCGCCAGAGCCATCAGTTCCGATGTGCCAAGCTGCGGCTTTTGCACCACCACAATACCGATGGCTAACGGCAGGTAAAGGAGCGTAGCGATAACACTAAAGATCCAAACAAAAGCGGTGTCACCGCCTGCCCGTTTTGCGAAGTAGTTCCATGTCGCATGCAGAGAGGCGGACACCAATACCAAGGCAAAGGCTAAAGTGGACAAGTTTACTCACAGGTTTCGGTTGCGTTAAGGTCAATCAGCCATAAGCCACCATGAACACCCTCAGCCGCCAGCGCAATCGTGTTGTATTCCGGCGAAAGCCACCACCAACCGCGCTCGTCATTTTCGAGCTGGAGCGGCAGTTCGGTGAGGTCGTGTGTCTCTTGGGTCTCGACGTTATAACACACGAGCACGGCTTCCTCGCCACGCGGCACAGCAGCGTACACATACGCTTTGCCGTCGGCATCCCGCTCATAAAGCGGCCCCGGCCAATTGTTGGTTGGCAGCGGCGAGTCAAACAGTGGGGTTATGGTGTCAAAGGCTGCAAGCTTCACATAATAACCCGTTTTGCCATCGACTTCTAATCCAATCACAATCCGCTCGCCACTTGGATTCGCGCCGGGGGTAATCAGCGATGGTGGGCTGTCCACAGGTGAATCACTCAACACCCGCCCGTCCGCATTCCCTGTAAAATAGGTCACAGGGTCATTGCTAGAGCCGTAGTAATAGGCGATAAACGCCCCATCCTGCAACCATGAAATCCCTTGCAGCGTGCGGGTCGATAGGGTTTCGAACATCACCCGTTTGAACGACCCATCCCCTTCAGCCGTGATAAACGTGTTCAGGTCGGTCTGGTAAACCATCCGCCGACCATCGGGGTCAAAGCTCATCATCGAGTGTTGTAAGTCCAACGGGTCTTGCAAGCCCGTTTGGGTCAGCATCGCCTCACGTATCATTTCAGCTTTGGGGTGTGTAACACTTTCAATCGCGCCTGTCCCCAAATCATAATCGCGCCACGTCCACTGGTTGAACAGGTTACGTCGGCAGCCTTCGCCATAGCGCAGGTGCGCCTCGTCAATCCATTCCACGCGCACAACCTCGCGCTCGTCCACCAGCGTCACGCCTTCACCCAATGGCGCGTCAATCACCGTCGGCGTGTCAATCGGGTCAGCATTTATGGTAATATCGACCCGCTCGACCACCGCCTCATCTTCATATAAATCCAGCGGGATCGCGTA
>JAPUDW010000433.1 GCA_027492915.1 Bacteroidota bacterium
GATGTTCCACAAAGGGATTGATACAGCGATCTACTTCTACGAGGAATTGGGCAAATAATATCTCTCATACCCAGCCCTTCTCCCTTATTCATGCGGGAGAAGGGCTTTATTTAGATCACCTTAACACCTAAAGAGAGCGAATAACCATACGCCCAAACCATTTGCTGCCAGAGTTAATTCGCCCAAAGGTTTTTGATCTGCGACCAATCGTCGTCATTCATCTGCGACTCAAAATAGATGGCAACGCCGCTGACAAAGCGCGCATCCTCACCAATTTCTGCAAGCCCATTTTCAATGCCCGTTATAGCCGACGGAATGTTCTCGACATTCGTATCATGCGTTAGCGGCTGCGTATCGTATGCCGGAACGCCGATGAGCAGTTCGGTGGAAGCGCGAACACCGCTGGTCATTTGCAAACCAGCGAGCGCCATCGCGAACGACTTGACCTGATAGGCCATCCAACCCGCGTAATCAGCGCTGGTCGATATGCCACTGTTATAAGCCGTAACGACAACCTGATCGGCAATCAGGGCGACACGCTGCTTATAGGCTTCCGCCCAAATTGTGCCGGGTTCGATACGCGGTGGCATTGGGATACCCGCGTCGGTGGGTGTCCAGTCGGGTGGAACCGCGACCGAGAGCGAAGCAGCTTCGCCGATACTGGTCTGCACTTTGCGGAGCAGCGCCAGATAATTATCGTCGTTGTCAAACACCGGCACGACATTCAACATCACGCCATCAAACTTAAATTCGGCAGTCATACGCTGACTGAAGTCGGCGACAATCTGCTGCATGTTGACATCGCTCAGGCGCGTACTACCGTCAACGGGCTGCGCGTCGATACTCAGCCAACCGTAAAGGCGAACTTCAGGGTAGAGGGTTTTGAAGCGGCTGACAAATGACCGAACTGACTCTAGTTTGGTAGTATCCGACCATGTGTTATTCGATTGCAACAGCCCTACCCATGCATAAACAATGCCGACTTGATGATCGCGCAACTTTTCGACAAGACCCGCTAAGGCAGCATCGTCAGGGCTATCATACGTCCACTGCGTACCGATCCAGATGGCGTTCGGGCTGCTTTCGGGGTCGTCATTTTTCAGGCGACCGATGAGCATGATGACAACAACCAAGAAGATGGCAGCGGCAACACTGTACAGCACGAGGCGGTTCGCGGGAAGGCGAACCTCCGGCATCGTAAATCCGCCAGCCGGTTTGAGCTGACGCGGGACATTCACGGAAGGCGATGCCATGCCGTACTTGCGGCGTTCGTGCCGTTCACGGGCGCGCGTCTTTTGGCGTGGACTTTCGGACTGCGGCGTTTCTTCCATAAGTGTGATCTTTCAGTAACCTAGTTTATGCAATAAAGGCGGCCCAAGCACCAGCAAACCCACCAGTATCGACGCGACCGCACCCAGCAGTACGGCAGCCGCGGCAACATCTTTGGCGACTTTTGCCATCGGATGAAAACCCGGTGAGGCGAGGTTAACAACCGCCTCGACCGCCGCGTTCAAAAACTCCGCCATCCAAACTGCGGTAATCGTGAGGATGAGAATCGCGAGGCTGATGAAGTCTACCTGCAACCACAGCGCTAGCACGAAAATGATGATGCTCGACACCGACATGATGCGCGTATTCTTCTGGTAGCGCAGCATATAGAGCCATCCCGCGAGGGCATAACCTAAACTTTCGACACGGTTGGGGCTGACATTCAGGCCATATTCATCGGGGTTAATTTTCATGGTGCTGGTAAGCGCATCCAGCACTTTCCGCGTTCTACTCGTCATGCTTGGCCTCTTCGAGCGACGGGACAATGGCAGTTGATATGCCGAGGGCGATAAGCGCCGCATCCTGCGCTGCCCACATTTCCGCACGGTTTTCGGGCGTATCATGGTCGTAGCCTAATAAGTGCAGCGTACCGTGAACGACGAGCAGCGAGAGACTGTCGTTTAATACGTGACCTTCGCGGGCTGCTTGAGCCGAAGCATAGGGATAGGCAATCACAAGGTCGCCAAGATATGGCGGTTCATCATCAATCGCAACAGGCGGCGCGTCTGCCGGAAACGACAATACATCAGTCGGCGCGTCCACTTCGCGGAATTGACGATTCAAGTTTTGGATATAATCGTTATCAACAAATACCACGCTCAGACTCGTATCGGCATCGACATCATGCTGCGCAAGCACCTGCTGAGAAGCCGCTTGAAGGTGGGCTGCATCAATCAGATAGCTGTTTTCGTTTTGGACATCAATCTCAAAAGTCATATCGTTATTCTTCTGGTGGGTCTTTTTTAACGGGCGGTTTTGCATTGTCGCCGTTTTTGATGGCGCGATATTCACCCGTGCGCGGCAATGGCGGCACATCCGGCAGCGGGGCTTCGTCTTCGGCATCCAACACAATTTTGATGGCAGGGATTTCTTTGGTTTGGGTATTGCGAGTGGATGGCGTAACTTGTGGCTCAATCGGCACTGTGACTGTTGGAATACGATCCGAGTCGGTCGTTGTGCGAACGGCAGTACCGCTGCCATTGTTGAGCAAGGGTGTTTGTTGCTGCGCCAGCACGGGTGTTTCGGCAGTTGACGGGGCAGCAGCGGAAGGCAGCTTCGGGTAATCAATGCGCGGATGAAACACCGCTTGCAGCATGTCGATAAATGTTTTACGGATAACCCGAAGATCGTTCAGGGTAAGGCCGGATTCATCCAATTGACCGGAGTGCAATTTACCATCAATGATTTGCTGCACGATGTCCGCGATTTCTTGTTTCTTGGTCGGCTTACGTGACCGAACCGTGGCTTCGCAGCTATCGGCTAACATCAAAATGGCGGTTTCACGAGTTTGCGGCTTTGGGCCGGGGTAAGTGAACTGCTCAATGTCGATACTGGCGGCATCTCCACCCGCCCGCTGCACGGCAAGCTGGTAGAAATAAACCACCTGCGTCCCGTGATGCTCTAAAATAAAGTCACGCATTCGGGCAGGCAGCCGATACTGCCGCGCAATCTTTTCGCCCTCGGTAACATGACTGATAATGATAGCAGCGCTTCGGGCGGGGTCATCCAACGAGTCATGCGGGTTAATACCTTCGACCTGATTTTCAGTAAAGAAAGCAGGATTAATCATCTTGCCAACATCATGGTACAAAGCAGCCACCCGCACCAGATCCGCATTCAAGCCAATAGCATTCGCCGCTTGCTCGCTCATGTTCGACACTTGCAGCGAGTGCTGGTAGGTACCGGGCGCCTCACGCAATAGGCGTTGCAGCAGCGGTTGGCTCGGCTGGCTTAGCTCAACCAATTTAAAGCCGGTTGGCAAATTAAACAGCAGCGTGACGATATACATTCCTGCAAGCGCAACCGTCGCTGCCAAGCCACCATTCACAAGACAGTAGATGATAAGTTCAAACAAACCGGTGCTGGTTGATGTCGAGGTGAAATCACCCTGAAATAAAATAACCACGACTGTGATATTCGCCAGCGCGACCAGCAAACCCGGCAAGAACTAACCGTTAAGGCGTTGAGGGCGGCGCAGTGTGAGAGTCTCTAAAAATCCGCCGACCCCGACTAGCATCGCCATTTCAAGCGAGTTGTTTTGCATCAGGCCAACTAAAACGGCCAGCCCTAAGACCCCAATGATGGAGACTTCCGCGCCCGCCAACGCTGTAAACAGGATAGCGACCGCAGCGGTGGGGTACAGATAGATTTGTCCGTAGATGATGGACAACCGCGCACCCAACAGTGTAATGAGGAACAACGCGGCCAACAGCATCATGAAGCGGGAGGTTCGCAGCAAATCAGGCTTGAATCGGTTGAGATACAACCCTGTGACAACCACGACAATAATGCTTATTAAAAACGCGCGGGCAAATTCTTGAACGCGCTGGTTGCTCGGCTCAAGCAAACCCAACAGGCTCAGAGCTTCATATGCCGCATCATCCACACGTTCACCGGAACGCAGAATGATTTGACCCCGCTCAAAGCTGCGGCGAACCGTAACATTCGCGGCGGCATTATCCCGCGCTTGTTCGGTGGCAGCGGCATCCAACAGTGTGTTGGAGCGTATCAGGCTTTTGACGACTTCGACGATGACGTTGGCTTGATCTTCGGTAAAGCGAACGCCTACCTGCATCGGAAGCTGGGTGATGACCGATTGGATATTCGAGTCACGGATTTCGCCGCGCATGACTCGCTCGACAATACCCGTAATTTGATCGGTGATATCCACCCACGTTTTATCATCCAAGCCAAGGATTTGGACAATGGTGATGTCAGAAAGCTCAAGGTCACTGATGGCACGCAAATCCGCGATCTTTTGCTGTGCCGTACCATACGGGTCAAGCCGAATATTTTGGATGTAATCAAGTATTTGACGGGTTAAATCGGACTGCTGACGCGAAACTGCCGGATCGGGCGGAAAATAAATATCCGCCACGCCGCGACGCATTTCTTGCTGTCGCTGTTCGGTCAGTACCTTGCTAACAAAAGATGGCAGGCTGATCGGTGCGCGCACATCCTGCGGCGCAGTATCACCGACGTGCAGCGTCGTCAGGTTATTGAAGCTCAGAAAAACACTATCGTACACAACCAGCAGAGTCGCGATGATAACGAACGATGCCGTTGCGGTAATCGTCCCTATCCAATGCAGTATATTGCGCGACTGCATCGGTTGAAGGCGGAAGCTCCGCTGTAACAGCCTTGATAACCAATCAACCATAAGGTTTATTTCAGAAGTTCTCGCACAACCTCATTGACGAGTTTGCCATCCGCCAGACCTTTGACCTTGGGCATCA
>JAPUDW010000434.1 GCA_027492915.1 Bacteroidota bacterium
TACTCCGGCTGTGTTTGATGTTCCTTACTTATAAATCTCCTATTAATCGCTGGCGTGGAATTAACCAAACCACATCCATTAACATTATTGCTCTTAAATTATCGTGCCCATAGAAAGGTTAGCTATGAAAAAGTTTGTTTGCACCGTTGCCATGCTGCTGGCAGTGGTCGGCACAACGGCTAGCGCACAGGATACCACGACTTGCGCCGAAGGCTTGCATCTGTTCGAGCATGAGCTACTGGCGACTGATCCGGTATGTATTCCCGATGCGCCAGAGCGAGTGGCAGCGCTAGACATGACCATTTTTGAATTATTAATGATCGAGGGGAATCAGCCAGTGACAGCATCCGAGACGGTGCTGAACAGCTATATTCGAATGCACCCCGAATTGGAAGCGCCGTTTAACGAGGTGATGGAAACCACAGAAGACATGGGTTTCCCGCCGAGCATTGAGGTGATATTGGAGGCCAAACCTGACCTCATCATCGGCTCGTATGATTTCTTCACCGGGAGTCTTTTCAAAAGTCTGAATGACATCGCCCCGACAGTGCTATTCACGCCGCAGCCGGGGGATTGGCGCAGCCGTTTGAACCTCGCCGGTGAGGTGTTGGGGCTGACGGATACCGTTGATGGCCTGCTGGCGGATTACGATGCACGGGTGGAGGAACTAAAAACCGCGCTGGGGGAAGAAGCAGCCGATATTAAAATCTCGCTCATCCGTACCTTCCCAGACCAAATCGGCCTCGTGCTGGAAGGCACAAACGCCGCCGCCGTGTTGAATTCGGTCGGGCTGGTGCGGCCTGAAGCCCAAACAGTGGATTATGATTATGTGCTGGAAACGCTCGGTGGACGGCCTGAACTCTTAATCTCCGCTGAAGAATTGCAGTTGGCAGATGGCGACATCATCTTCGTGTTTGGTGAATCACCGCAGTTAATCGACAATCCACTGTGGGCGACCTTGAATGCCGTGAAGAACGAACAGGCATTTGAGGTCGGTTATTACTGGTGGGGCGATGATCTACTTTCCGCGCACGATATGCTGGACGACCTGTTTAAGTACGTAGCAAAGGTCGAGCCGGAACACACCAACCCCTTTAAAGAAGGATTAGTGGTGTCAAAGGACGAATAATTTACACCACACGGTTTATCAGCGGTTCGCCGCGCAGGTGGCGCACGATATTGGTGTACTCCTCGCTGCGAGGGCGACCATTACCCGCGGCGGTGTGCGGGGTCAGCAGGACATTCGCCCCTGCCCGTGCCAGCGCCAACAGCGGGTTATCCGCAGGCAGCGGTTCATAGGCGTAACTGTCGAGCGCGGCTCCGGCGATATGCCCTTGCTGAATTGCATCCGCCAGCGCAGCCTCATCGATTGTGCCGCCGCTGCCGCAGCTTACAAGCAGCGCACCCGCTTTCATACCAGCGAACCACGGCGCGTCGATCAGGTTAACGGTTTCGGAGGAGTACGGCAGCAGGTTGACCAATAGGTCGCTCGTGCGGCGAAGGAGAGCATGGTCGGCATACGTAAGGCCGAACGCTGCCTCGACAGATGCGGGAAGACGGCTGCGCTTGTGATAAAGCAAAGTGCAGCCCCAACCGCGCAACCGCGCCGCGAGTTCATTACCAATCTCACCGAAGCCAAGAATACCAACCGTTTTCCCGTGCAGCGTCCCAATGTGCTGGCGACCTGTCCAGTTATAGGCAAAGGTATTCTCATCAGTGCGGCGGCTGGCTGCCCACTGCGGGTTGGTTTCCAATGCGGCGGCCTGTACCTCAGGTAACTTCTTGATGAGCGCCAACATCTGCATGACCGTATGCTCGGCAACAGCGCTGGCACCGGCATCCGGCCATGTGCAGACGATAACACCCGCTGCTTTCGCCGCATCCAGATCAATGTCATGTATCATCGAGCCAAGGCGCAGGATCAGTTTGAGATATGGCGCGGCTTGCAGCAGTTCCGCGTCGATCACACCTACGCGCTCGGACACCCAATACTCGGCCTGTGCTAAGTGCTGCCGCAGTTCCGCACGGTTCGGCTGGTGCAGCAGCGTCACCGCCAGTTCAGGCGGGGCGGCGGCAAGCGCCCGCTGCTGGTGAAAGGGGCTGCGTTCGGTGGTAAATAGTGTGGGATGCGGCATAGGGGATTCATCCTCTTTCGGTCGTGGTAGGGATTTGCCAACGGCAAACCCCTACACAAGTTGACCTAATTATCTTCCGCTTCGAGGACGGAGAACCCGCCCTCGGCGGCTACCTGCCCGTCGATGTAGATTTCGACGAAATAATAGTTGGACGCGAGAACAAACGTGTCGCTGTAAGCAATCGCCAGCGGGATGACATACGAGCCTGCTTCACCGCCATCCCATGTGATGAGCTTGCGCCACGAGGCATCCTCAGTGCCGTCGATATAAACCTTCACTAGCAGTTCTTGTCCATCCTTCATGCCAGTGTAGTTAAACAGGGCATCCATTTCCGTCACGCCGTATTCGAATTCATCCGAAATGTTATGCCCTGTGACGTTCTCGTCAGCATCATACTGCGGTTCGCCAAATTCAAGGTTCTCGATGGTCGCGGTCAGCGGTGCGCCCGGCGGTCTGCCGTAAAATTCGAGCGAAACAGCTAAATTACGCAGTTGGTTAATCAAATCGGGCGCCGCTTGAACAATCGCTTCGGGGTCTTGCAGGGTTTCCAATGGGGGATCACCATCAGCAGTTTGGGCAATCAAGCTCAATTCGACCAGATCATCCGAGCCGCTAATAAGCGAATACCACAAGCCCGATGGAATACCTTCCCCACGGCTTTGTGCGTCCGTCACAGCCTGAACAGCCTGATCCATACCCACCTTATATTCGGCCTGTGCAAGCTCAACTTCACCCTTTGCCAGCAGCGCCAACGCGATGTCGAAGCGAACCCAGAGATCTGCCGAGTCAGGGTAAAGTTCCAACGCGGTGCGACCCGTAGCAATGGATTCATCAAAGCGACCCGCAAGGTATTCTAGCCACGCCTGTTCGCCGATGACATTGGCGGTTTCCCCACCCAAACTGCGGGCTTGTTTGAGGTCAACAATGGCGGTTTCGTAATCGCCAAGGTTTTCGTATGCGAGGCTGCGCCCGATGTAGGCAGCGGTGTAATCCGGCACGACACCAATCGCTGTCGTAAAGGCTTCAATCGCGGCTTCGTGCTGCGCATCTTCGGCCAAAATCGTACCGTTAACAAAGGCTTCAATCGCCTCCGGTTGTTCGCGCAGGTCGAAAATTGGTGTGCTGTAAGTGGCGAACGCCCAGACCGTCGCAAACAGTGCCATACCCAAGCCAACGACGGTAAAGATGAGGCGCGGCCTACTCATTTCGATGGTGGCAGAAAGGCCGAGCAGAAACAGCGAAACCGCCAGAATGGTGAGGTGAACGATGTAGGTGTTGGCCTTAGTATCCCACCCATCTTTGACGGCTGCTGCCGCCGTGTACTGCTCGTTCATGCGGGTAACATCCGTTAGATAGACATCAGCGACATAACGGTTGTAGTCTACCTCTTCGGTTTCGGGATCAAAGTAGGGCGGTTGCATAATCGGGCTGAGTTTTAAGAACGACTCTTGCAGCAGACCGTAACGGTTGCTGCCCGCGCTGTCCCCTCGATTTTGCGCGGCGAGCGCCAGTATGCCCATCTCAAGGTATTTCTGGTAAGCCTCATCATAATCAAAGTTGACGCGCGTTTCGCCGTTCACCCGCCGCCCGACCAGTTCAATCGCCAAACGGGTAGCATCACGTCCGGCGCGGTCGTCACGGCTGCCAGCGTCACTTTGCAAAAAGGCTACACCGGTGGTGATCACAGTGAGGAAGGCGATTAGAATCGAGAGTAATTTTTTAAAATTTTCATCACTCATGGTTTACAGCCTTCCAGTTTCCAGCAAGAACGCACCCAAAATTCCGGCAAGAAATACCCCGGTACCGATCACCAACAGTAAATATTTCGCCTTTTTACTATCGGTCGTTTCGATCAGCGTATAAAAGACCAGCGCTACCACCAGCACCGACAGCGCGATTAACAGTTTATCGGTATGCACACGCAGTCCATCAGCTTCATCAAAACTCGGTTGGGGGTTAATATCCCGCTGACGGGCAGCGTCCGCTCTGAATTCGCCCGTTTGTCGGTTAAAGGCGTAAGTTCCGTCACGGTTGAGATACTGGTTAGGGAAGGCACTGCTGGCGGCAGTCGTAAGATCATAAGTGTTGGCGAGTTCCTTATTAAGCGCGGCCAGTTCTTCTTCAGTAACATCATCGGGGAGTTCAGCCAGTTCTGCTTCGAGTTGCTGGGCGGTTTGGCGGTATTTGTAATAATCCATAAATGAAGCATAGTCGGAGTACCCATTAACCGCTGCCAGTGCGTCCGTTTCGGTCTGGTTGATCGTCGCGCGTATTCCGGCGACATCCGCATCCCCTGCACCGTCCGCCGATATGGAGGCACGCCACGTCACGACCGCGCCGCTGACACTGACGACCGCTATTAGCAGCGCGACGAGTGTACTGAGGTGGTTATTTTCTTGCCCTGTTTCCGGTTGTTTTTGTTCTGGTTCTGCCATATTTCCCCCTTTGAGGCACCCATAAGCCTTGACTGCTAGCTCGATGAGCAGTCAACTCTAGCGGATAGTATCATAATTACGGGAAATATAACCTTGAGGGTGAGGCGAGGATAAGTGAGAAATGGGTACAGAGTTTGGTTATATTATCTTTAAATAGTTTGAAGATCATTATCCGGCAAATATTTGTGCAGCACTTCACCTAAAACATGC
>JAPUDW010000435.1 GCA_027492915.1 Bacteroidota bacterium
GTAATAACAGGGAGGGAGCAATCTACGGAAAAATGAGGCGTGATGTGAAATAGTGTGGAATGGTCTGAGACCATTCCCTACGAGAACAATATGCGGTTAGGTTTCGGCAACGGGCGTGACGATGCGGAAGCCGATGTGATGATCTTGATAGTTCGGCGGGTCTTCAAAGTGTTTGTAGGCCGAGCGAGCGACATACGGGTTACTCCCCCACCAACCGCCCTTTTCAGCTTTTTGTTTACCGGTTTCTGCACCGAGCGGATCATCCTTCGGGCTATCTTTGTAGTAGGTGCTGCTGAGCCAATCTTGCACCCATTCCATCGCGTTACCGGACATGTCAAACGCGCCAACCCAGCTTACACCATCAGGGTAAGCACCCACGGAAGTCAGCCCTTCGCTATCGACGACATTGGCTTTGGCGGCATCCCATTCATCGCCCCACGGATAAATGCGGGATTCTGGCCCACGGGCTGCGAACTCCCATTGGGCTTCGGTGGGCAGGCTGCCACCACGCCATGCAGCGTAAGCTTCGGCCTCGAACCATGTGACACAAGTGCGGGGGTGATCGGGTTCGGTATCCTCACAGGCGACCGGCAGCTCGTTTATATCCTGCCGACCGAGCCAGATCGCGCCCCGTTCCGACCAATATTCGGGTGTAGAGTAGCCGCCATCAGCCACGAATGCATCAAAATCGGCGTTGGTGACTTCGTACTGATCGATCCAATAGCCTTTGGTCAGGCAGACTTCATGCAGGGGTTTCTCGTAGCGGGCGGTTTGTTTGACCCAATCCGGTGCGCCATTTTCGAGCGCGGCTTCAAGCTGCTCGTCGGTACTGCCCATCATGAAGCAACCGGACGGCACATAGACCTGCGCAATACCCTTCTCGTCGGTGCGGGTATCGCCAGCCTGCGGTTCGGGATTAGCCTCCTGTGCCATGATCGTTCCACCTGTCAGTAAGCATATGCCGAGCAAAAAACTCAGAACCCCCACCCTAACCCTCCCCCGCAGGCGAGGGAGAGAAATCGTTCTAGTAGACCCTAGGGGGTGTATACTATTCTTTCTCGTCAGCGCAAATAAAGAAACCATTTTAACAATCATCTAAATCCTCACAGGTCATAAAGAATATGGCTAAAATACCCATAAGTCGATGAAATTGTTCAGTTTGGGGAACACGACCGCTAATAGAAAAAATAAAAATGAACCGCCAAGACACCAAGAGAGGGAAAAGAGCACCAAGCATCCGACGAATTGAACACGAGCCGAAATGGTCTGAGACCATTCCCTACAAAGATGCAGTGATGGGGTGATGGATCAATTTACAAACAGGTTGAATATCATCCGACAATTTTTCGGGCTATAATCAACGATATTCCAGCGTTATTGGGGCATCAAGCCGCACAAGGGTAGACGAACGATGTCATTTCAATCGGTCGAGCAAGGTATTGGCGCGATACAAGCCGGCAACCGCGACGAGGGTGTGCGCCTGCTGAAGATTGCGCTGAAGGACTCGTCACTGACGGGGCCGCTGCGGGCGGTGGCGCTGTTGTGGTTGGGCGAAGTGACGACTGATCCCGCCGAGAAGCGTACCTACTATAAGGATGCGCTGGCGGCTGACCCGACCAATGCGGGTATCAAAGAACGGGTTGAGGGTTTCCTCGCACAGTCGTTTATGCCACCGCCGACCAGCACCCAAACGGCGGCACAGGTCGCACCACCGCCGCCCACGAGCTTACCCGGTTCATTCGCGGCACCCAGCGCATACACACCGGCACCGGCGACTTTGCCCAAAACCGGCAACTTAACGCCAGCAGGGTTTGCGCCTAGCACAGTGGGCGTATTTTCGCAGGTGGTTACGATCAGCGGCGGGGCGAACGGACCGGCGACCGCGTTTTTCGTGGCGAAGGAAGGTTTGCTGGCGACGACCCGTTACGCGGTGGGCGGCACCGATCAGGTGATTGTCGAGCTACAAAACCGGCAGCAAGTCCCCGGCTATGTGGTGCGCTCGTACCCTGAATATGATCTGGCGTTTATTTATATCCAACAAGGCATCAACGACCTGATGCCGACCAGCCAAGCAACCAACGTGGTGGAAGAAGCGCGGCTGACGCTGCTATGCGCGAACGGCACGGTGATACAGGGCAAACGGCGCAGTACGAAGCGGTTGATCGCGGCACAATGGTTCCCAACGGACATTGTTGACTTACCGGATGCAGGTGGCGAGCCGGTGTTGGACGACCGCAACACGCTAATCGGCATGATTACGCGGAACACAGCGAGTACCTCGGCTTACATCTACGGGCTGCACATTAACACCATCCGCACCCAAATTGAGTTATTCCGGCAGGAAACGACCGACGGGCAGCGCCTATACTGCCGACACTGCGGGCATTACAGCAAAGCGATGGCGGCGGGCGGGTATTACTGCGAAAAGTGCGGGGGGCTGCATCCACAGGCCGAGGGATTGCTGCGGATGCCACAGCCACAAACACAGGCGTTTTATTACGAGTACAACAGCATGACCTGCCCGAACTGCAACGCGAATGTGGGTTTCCACCGGAATGCTTGTTTACGATGCGGGCAACCGGCGGGGCGGGTGTGACCCCTTGATCCCTCTTCAATTTGCTGAGTACAGTTTGGATAAGGGAAGCAAACGGAATGGTCTGAGACCATTCCCTACGAGAAGATTATGTTTGGGTTAGATGGTGGGCACCAAACAAGTTTCCGCAAGATGAGAACAATTTCGTCTAACAACCAGCGAGATCAAATTACAGGGTCGCCGATAGCGAGGTATGAGGGAGATCAACATGCTGAATTTTAGAGGACGTAACCGCGCAACCGGAGAGACCGCACTTGAAGTTTATGCGGGTACGATTGAGCAAATTCTTACTGCGGTAGGGATTGATCCGGTACGGGCACGGATGCGAACGGAGACTGGATTCGGGTGGAGCTTCCAGCGGAATTCAGCGGTGATCGAAATTTTCGTGTCGCAGCAGGACGGCGTGGGGTATCTACAAGTGCTGTCGCCGATTATGCACCTGCCGATTAACGGTTTGCTGCCACTGTACCGGCGACTGCTCGAACTCAATTTGCAACTGACGAACGCGGCGCTGGGCGTGTATTTGGACGTGGTGTATGTGTTCAACGAACGACCGCTCGAAGGGCTGGACGGGAACGAGGCGAACACGATCATCAATATGGTCGCCAGCTATGCCGACGACCTTGATGATAAGTTGGTGCAGGAGTTCGGGGGACGGTTGTACGCAAAGGTTTAGAACCCTGCTGCCCGCCTGTTCCATTAAAAAACGCCGAGGTTAAGGGTATTGGAAGCTCTCAACATCCCATCGAGGTCGCGAACCTCAACCGTCAAGCGTACCGATCCTCGATCTTTCGGCAGCGTTAACGAGAGTGGCTCCAAGTTATTGACCGTGTAGGGGGTTAAGGTCAGCGTACCGTAGCTCCCTGTTTGCACTATTCCTTCATCACCGGTGATACGCTCAAGCCGCCAATCTACTTTAGCCGTGGATAAAGGCGGCTGACCATACAGGCTGATGAATATCGGCACTTCAATAACTTGACCGGTTCGCACTATGGGATTTCCGCGATAATCCAACCCGACAAAATCAGCGCTGTTAAGTGATGCAAAATCATAGGTGGCTTCTTTGAGAGTACGGTCATAACGCGCTAATCCAGCGAGTTCATGTTCAACGTCGTAAAGCTCAGTATAGGTGTAGCCAACCAAGCCCCCGTGACGGCGAATTTCCACCGTCTGCCATTGGAAGTCAATCGGGCGTTCCTCACCCCAGCCTGTACCATATTCGCTGACCATGAGTGGCTGCCCGCTGTACTGCTGTCCCTCGGCGAAGAAGGGATGAGCTAAGACGTTAACATCCATTGGCTCGGTCTCTAACTGGGTCAGGTAATCACTCCACTCAAACTGATTAGCCGAATATTTATGAGAATCCGCAATATCAGTTTTCACATGTCGCCAGCCAGAATTATCGACAACCAGTCGCGTAGGATCCCACGCTTTGACTTGATTATAGAGGTCGTTCATGTATCCCTGTACATCAGGCCCACTGCGAAATTCCAACCCCCACGATTCATTATAGGGACCCCAGACCACAATTGACGGGTGGTTGTAGTCCCGCTCAATCATGGCTTTGAGATCACTCGTCACACGTTCACGCGACAAGGCTGTGAAATCCACCGGACAAGGCACATCATTCCATAGGAGCATCCCGAGGCGATCTGCCCAATACAGCCAACGCGGGTCTTCAATCTTGAGATGCATCCGAAGGCCGTTAAACCCCAAGTGTTTGGCTAAGTTAATGTCATCCTGAAAGGCCTCATCGGTGGGGGCGGTATAGAGGCCATCCGGCCAATAGCCTTGCACGAGTGCTGACCTGAGGTAGATCGGGTGTCCGTTAAGCAGCACATCTTTCCCGCTCACTTCAATTGTACGCATACCGAAATAGGTGTGCAGCACGTCGGGAGCGCTGCCCGATGCGCTCAATGAAAGGTCAACCTCGTAGAGATGGGGGGTTTCGGGTTCCCACAGCAGCGGCTTGGCTAGATCAATTTTGATGTTAAAGGTTTGCGGTGTATCCAGCGCGTCAAGCACAAGCGGTTGGGTCTCCGACAGGGTGCGTCCATCGGGGGTACGAACGTCGATCTGAAGTTCAAGTGTTTCGGAGGTAGGCGAAGCAACTGTAACCGCGATCACTGCACTATCGTTCGGCC
>JAPUDW010000436.1 GCA_027492915.1 Bacteroidota bacterium
ATTGCTGATTATGATGCTCGCGTCGAGGCACTCGTCGAAGAATATCGTCCACAGGTAGAAGGCATCACCTACTCACAAATCAAGAGTTTCGTCAGCGACAGCGAAGTTCAGCTTTATACAGCTACAAATGTCAGACCAATTTTGGATCGTCTAGGCATGGTCATACCAAACGAACAAATCGAAGCTGCTTCTGCTGATGGCGGTTCCACAGGTATTAGCTTGGAACGAATCGACCTGTTCGATACAGATGTCATTTTCCTTTTTCACTATCCGAACGCAGCCGAGCAGACTGAAATTGATGCATTGCGGGCAAATCCATTGTTTGCCAGCTTCGGCGCTGTACAAAATGATCGCGTGTATGAGGTCATTTCAAGCTGGTGGTATCTTCAAGGTGCTATTGGGGCGCAGTTGCTGCTAGACGACCTTGAGCAAACCATACTACCATCATTGGCGAGCATCAGCGATTCTTCCGCGTCGGGCAACAGCCTCTCTATCGTCGATGGCACAGGTATTACCCTCACCTTCGACGCACCACCCGAACGGATTGTCTGCTTGTACACACGCTGCTTGGAACTCTTGGCAGCATTAGAACTACCGCCGGTTGGCACAATGGTCTCATCAGAAGAGTACGTCACCAATCCAGCATACTTCCCGCAGCCGAACGAAATCACCCTGATTGATTGGGATGGTGACAACCCGAATTTCGAGCAGATTATTGCCCTTCAGCCCGATCTGGTATTAGGATGGCAAGAAGTCCAAGCACCGCTGGATGGTATCGCTCCCGTCTATAATGTTGTCAACGAGCAGGACTCGTTTGGCAAAAGCCATGAGGAAATCCGCGCGTTCGCCAAACTGCTGGGTCGTGAAGACATTGCAGAAGCCAACATAACTGCCGCCATGAACCGCCTAGAGGCCTACAAACGTCTGTCTCCCGCCAACGTCTCGATTATGGACATGTTCTTTTCCAACGATACCAGTTACTACCGTGATGGCGGATCAGGCACCTGCAACTTGCTGAAAGAAGTGGCAATCTGTGATTGGCCGGACCCACAGAATGCGGCATCATGGAGCGTGGAAGCCAACGACGAGGCGCTGCTACAACTCGATCCAGATGTCATCCTGATTTCGGCTTACGGCTTTGAAGGCATGTCCGCCGAGGAAATTCAAGCCACTTTAAGAGAACGTCCCCTGTGGGCAGAACTGTCGGCACTTAAGTCTGGTCGCATCTTTGTTGAACCAGATGGCCTCAATCTGGATGGCATGGGTACGGTCGGCATGAACCAGATGCTCGACGCGATCATGCCTTTGCTCTATCCCGATGTGTTCCCAACAGCGTTGACGGATGAACAGGTGCAAGAAATTCTGGCACAGGCATAACAACCTATAAACCACATAAGAGCAGCACGGACAATCTATGCTGCTCTTATATTCTACAATTAAGGAGTATCTCGTGAGATTGGGTAAAGCATCTATTTTCGTTTTAATTTCCCTGCTGGCAGGCTTACTGCCCGTCGCCGCACAGGATAAACTCACCTGTGCCGAAGGTTTCCGTGTGTTCGTGGACGCGCGTGGCGAAGTGTGTGTACCCCAAACGCCGAAGCGAATTGTCGCCACCCATGATGTCAATGCTGGCGTTCAAGTGCTGTCACTCGGCGGGCCGTTAGTTGGTTTGGCTTCCCGCAGCGGAGAGTTTTCACCCGACATCGTTAAGTATTTTGACTTGAGCGATATGGAAGATATTGGCGGATATTATGAACCTAATATCGAACATGTGTTGAACTTACAGCCGGATTTGATCGTCCATGAAGGTTACAGTGGAACCCTGTATTACAGCGGTGAAGGCACCCTTGCATCTCTGGAAGCGATTGCGCCGGTGGTTGCCATTGATGCCTTCCGTCCCATTGAGGAGGTGATGGCAGATTATCAAGAACTTTTGGGCGATTCAGTAACCATTCCCCTTGATGACCAACAGGCCGAATTTGCAGATGTCATCACCGACCTTCAGGCCGTCTTGGGTGATGATTGGAAACACGTCACCGCCAGCCTGCTGATGGGCTCAGAAACCGGTTTGGCCGCATGGGGGCCAACAGCACTTGTGCCGAATGACATCATGACGCGCGTTGGCGTGTCATGGGTCGCGCCACAGATCGAGGCGGGTAAAGAAGAAAACGGTGGCTACCTCGGTGACTTTAGCTATGAAGAAACCGACCTCTTCAGCGCCGACCTCGTCCTCGTTTATGCTGTAGACGGAACCGAGGAACTGTACGATACACCGCTCGTTCAAGCACTACCTGCCGTCAAAGCGGGTCAGGTTGTTCTGCTGGACGAACCTTACTTCGGCAATCATTATCCCAACTATATTGCTGTCGCCAAAAATATACTGGTCGACTTGCAAGCGATTGAGAATTTCAATACGGATATTGTCGCCGAACCAGAAACCCAAACAACGGCCTCCGCCGATGCAACAACGGACGCACCGAACAATGAAGCCACGGCTACCAAAGCGCCTTAAACGCTCAGGTGGTCTATAGTTAGAGTGCTTATCGGCGCTAACGCTCATCGCTGTCAAAACTATCACAACCCTTGCCGACTCACCGTGGATGATGTCGAGTCCGCAGGGTTGTGGCATCATCCTCAGCATCGCGAAAGACATGGGTTGGCATAACGTCGATAACCCTGCTGCAAAGTGTCGAGAAGGTCTGTTACGAAACCGTAAAATCGTTTAACTCGCCCGCCGATGAGCCGGATCAGGTGCTTGTCATAGACAGTCTCGACAATACCTTCAGCATCTTGCTAATCACCACCGGCTAATCTACTTGCAAAAATCGGTAACATCTTATCGGTTTTTGCTTCCACAAATTCACCTTATGACTACCCCCCCGTATCCTACTTTCACGATATGATTAAATGCTGTATCGGTCGTCCTGCTTTTTAAATATGATGCCCTAATAAAAAGGTTAATCTTCATGCTTACCGCTGCCAAACCCGGCCAATTCTCACCCTACGGTGTGCTGCCAGTCCCCCATCTAACACCCGATAACATCGCCCTTATCAAAACAGGCAAGGTCTATAGTCTGTCCGTCATCTATAACGAAGGCATTCCCGTACCTACGCCAATGGTTCCGTATACCTTATCGCCGCGCCTCCGCCACGGAGACTTGACCGATATTGCGCCCGCGTCCGCCGCTGCCGAACTCGTAACGATGGCCGCCCATACCGGAACCCACATTGATGCCCTCTGCCACATCGGAGAAATCCGTGATGGTGATGTCAAACTTTATGCAAGCGAAAATCAAGTTGTCTCGGCTGCCAATCACGTCACATATCAGGGGCAAACCCACCTCAGCATTGTCGATATGCCGCCCATTCTCACCCGTGCCGTACTCATCGACATCGCCGGTTACAAAAAGGTCGATGTCCTGCCAGATGCCTACATCATTACCGCTGATGATATTCAGCAAGCCCTCGCCGCTCAAAACGTCACCATAACCCCCGGCACAGCCGTACTTGTACGCACCGGCTTTTACCACCACCTCGTCAGTGGTAACTCGGCCTACAGTGATCGAATCGCCGGTATCGGACTCGAAGCCGCCCAGTGGCTGCACCAGCAGGGCATGATCTTAGCCGGCGCAGATAATATGACTGTCGAAGCTATGCCGCCGATGGATCACCCTGTTCATCGCTATCTGCTCGTGCAGAACGGTGTCACCCATCTTGAAAATCTCTATCTGGAAGAATTAGCCGCAAATCGCGTTTACGAATCGCTGCTCATCGTCACGCCGCTCCGTTTGCAAGGCGCTACCGGTTCATGGGTTCACCCTATCGCCATCGCCTAACATTTCAGCACGCCCACCTGCTTGGAAACCTACTTAATAAAATAATGTCGGTTTCCTTCTGTCAAGTTTTCAGTCTAGTCTCGCGTATCAAACGATAGACCTTTCTACAAAAAATATGTTTGGGTAATTTACGCGGACGAGATGTATCGCGTTCCTACAAAAATGCCTTTGTTTGAGAATTGCGTAATCGTATCCTTATACAAAGTTGATCTTTTGAATGCTTTATAACCAACACGCCAAGTAACTTGACAGCTTGTATAATGCGTGCAAAAATAACAGGAAAACGTTTTCCTGAAAATCGCCGTTTTATTTCCTAAACTGGAGCATTTCATGAGTACAAGTGGAAAAACCCGTGTCGCCATGATCGGTGCTGGCGGTATGGCGCGTGGGCATGTCAGAAATATATTAAAGCAGCAGGATACGACCGAGGTTGTCGTGGTGAATGACCCCTCAGATGAGATGTACGCCGAGATGTCCAAAGTCTTTACCGACGCAGGCCTTCCCCCTCCCCCGAATGAAAAGAACCTCGCCAAATTGCTGACTGATTACGCGGGAAAAATTGATGTGGCGTTCATTGTTACGCCGCACGTCTTCCACTATGAGCAAGCAAAGGCATGTTTGGAAGCGGGGCTGGATGTGCTGCTGGAAAAACCGATGGTGGTGACGGCTGCGGAAGCCGAGAGCCTCATTGAAACCCGCGACCGCACCGGCAAGCTGCTGGTGATCGCCTTCAACGGCAGCCTTTCGCACCAAGTACGCACCGCCTCAGCCATGATCGCGTCCGGCGAAGTCGGCACCCTCCAGAACATCGTCGCCTACGTCTGGGAAGATTGGTC
>JAPUDW010000437.1:0-1936 GCA_027492915.1 Bacteroidota bacterium
CGCAACGAGGCGCGAAGTGTGGCGAACCTCCAGCATCCGAACATCGTGACGATTTACGATGTGGGACGTGAAGGCGACACGCAGTACATTGTTATGGAATTTGTTGACGGTCAAGATCTGAAGAAGATCATCAAGACCGAAGGCATCCTGACGGTTGATCGTGCGCTTAAAATGGCGATTCAAATTTGTGCTGGCATCGGTTTTGCCCACCGCGCAAGCCTTGTCCATGCGGATGTGAAACCGCAGAATATTCTTGTGACACGGGGCGATGTGGTGAAGGTGACGGACTTCGGTATCGCGCAGGCGTTTAGCGATACGCAGCCGCCGGAAAAGCAGCAGGTGGTGTGGGGCAGCCCTCATTACTTCGCACCGGAGCAAGCGAAGGGCGAAAAACCGACACCTGCATCCGACGTGTACGCGATTGGTATCGTGATGTTCGAGATGCTGACGGGGCGTTTGCCCTATGTGGGCGGCGACCAGCAGCAGTTGGCGCTGGCACATATCCGCGACCGTATCCCGATGGTGACGGAGTTTAACCCCAGTGTGCCGGAAGCGTTGGCACAAATTGTTTATAAGGTGATGAGCAAAGAGCCAGCGATGCGCTACCGCACGGCTGACCAATTGGGGCATGTGCTAGAAAGCTACCGTGATCGTGGGCGTGATGTCACGTCGCCGAATGCGCCAGCCTACCGACCGCCGGAACAGCCCGCACAACAATATTCACAGCAAGCTGCGCCGCCGCAACAACAGTATCCACAGCAGCAGTATCCCCAACAACAATACCCACAGCAGCCGCAGCAACCCGGCCCGCTGCCGTTTACTTCCGGTCAGCCGCCTTCAGCTTCACCGCTGCCGTTTACACAGGGGCAACCGTCGGTTAATCAATCGCCTTTCCAGCAGCCTCAACCGCTGCCGTTTACGCAGGGTCAGCCGCCAACAGGTGAGCCAACACAGCGTTACAGCCTTGCGCCGGAAGCGCCGCAGATGCCACCGTATAACCGTGGGCAGCAGCAATCTGCACCGACGTATGACCGTGCAGGTAATCCGCAGTATCCAGCGCCTGCGCCTTCACAGTGGAATACGCCCAACAGCAACAGCCAACCGCTGTACCAATTTGACCGCGAGAATGAAGCACCACCGGCTTTAGACGCGGTAACGATTGCGCTGGCGGTGCTAGCGTTTTTCGCCGTGTTGTGTTTGATACCCTTATGGATACAAGTATATCTGGCACGGTTCGCTGGCGGTTAGTTCCGCCATTTTTAAAGCTTTAAAGTTAAAGCGCAAATCGGTAAGGTTTGCGCTTTTGATTCAAATTTGTTCAACCCTGAAATTTAGAAATATATTACGTTTCACATATCATTCAACGATGGTTAAGATTTTGTGCTACACGTCAGCGCACAAAATAAAATGCTGTTATACTGCCTGTTATATATGACTGTTAAAGGGCAAGTGTATGAGTGCAAGACTCATTAACCGAGGTGAACGGCTGACGGCAATTGAACGACTGCTGTTCCGTAACGGACATGGTTTACGGGCGGTGGAAATTGCCGAGTCGTGCGGGGTTGACCGCCGGACGATTTACCGCGACCTTGATACCTTAGAAAAACTGGGTATTCCGGTTTCGCAGGAAGATGGACGTTTTTTCCTGAACCGTGATTATTACCTTGCATCGGTACGAATGAACTTTAACGAGGTGGTGGCATTGTTTGTGGCGGCACGGGCGTATACCCGCAGCGCTGAACAGCAAAACCCGCATATTGTGTCGGCTTTGAATAAATTGTGCGCAGCGCTGCCAGAACCGCTGTCGTCGCATGTTGATTACATCGCGGATTGGATACGCGGCAATCCAGTTGACCGGAACTACGTGCAGATTTTAGAGATGGTGATTCGCGGTTGGGTGGAAGGGCGGACCATACGCCTGTGGGGGAGCTTGAGC
>JAPUDW010000437.1:1946-8287 GCA_027492915.1 Bacteroidota bacterium
CGGCGAATCATATGTGCGCGACTTTCGTACTTATTTTATCGAACCTACGACGACCGGCGGCTTATACACAATCGGGCAGGACACGCTGACGCAATCCGTCAAGATGCTCAAGATTGAGTGGGTGAAGCGAGCGAAACTGCTTGACGACCATTATGAAGTGCCAGAGAATTTTGACCGCCGTCCGTACCTTGAAAATGTGTGGGGGGTGGTGGGCGACGAAGGCCGTGAGCGCACGAAAGTGGTGCTGGCGTTCGCGCAGGATGTGACCTCACTGATTCGGGAACGGCTGTGGCATACTTCGCAGCAGATCGAAATTTTGCCGGACAAACGGTGTACGCTGACGGTGCAGGTGGGCGACTGGCACGATTTGATGCCGTGGCTGCGGTCGTGGGGGACGCAGGTGGAAGTGTTAGAGCCGCAGGGGTTGCGTCAGCAGTTGGCGCGGGAGGCAGTGCAGGTGGCACGGTTGTATACAGCGGCAGCGCGATAAATTGTAGGCGGAAGAAGTTAGACTATTAAAAAGGGCGAACCTGTGTGGTTTGCCCTTTTTTGTTTTGCTAGTTAGCCCCCGGCTGTGGGTTCGAGTGTTACATCGTCCATCGGCAGCGGGGCATCTTCGAGCGTGGGCAGCGGCGCGAATTCAAGGGTCGGCTCGACTGCTTCCGGTGTATTGGGAATATCACCAATGAGCGTGGCTTCGACAGGGGGAACAACCTCGCCAGCAGGTTTATTACCTGCTAATGCCACATAGGCCGGGCGGGGTGTGCCGTCAGGGCTGATGAGACTGTAATAGCAGCTTTCGACATCGCTGCCACCCTGACAGCCGTTGAGGTTCGAGAGGAACATCGGGCCGACGAAGCCAAGCTCCGTGCCGAGTTCGATGGCGCGGGTGATGTATGCTGCTTGCTCCTCAAGGCTGGTATAAGACACAAAGACATCATTGGTCGATGGCGGGTTGGTGTCCTCACTGGTTCCCCATCCGAATTTAGTTATCCAAATAGGCGTGCTGCCATCGTTGGCTTCGACAATGATTTTACGGTAGTCGTCCAAGGTGTTGCGGAAGTAGAAGCTGGCATTTTCGTAGTGCGTAGCTACACCATCCGGCTCAGAACAGCAGGCCGAGTCCGGCGGGTTTGCCCAGCCGAGGGGGTGCGCACCAATGGCATCGCTCATATTCGATAAACCGGCGACGTAGAGGCCGGACAAGAAAATGCGGTCGTCAATGGCGTTCACACCATCGTTATAGCCGGTGGGTGCCAAGCCCGCGCTGATGACGAATGCAGCCGGATCAACGGCTTTGATGTTGGCGTAAGCGATGGCGAGCAGGTCGATGTAACGCGCTTTGCAGAAGGTGGGGTTGTCGGGCGACTCGGTACACGACCATTCGGAACGTCGGTTCGGCTCATTCCAGATTTCGTAGGCCTGCACGCGGCCAGTGTAACGGCGGGCAAGGGTCGCCACAAAGGAGCCGTAGTCGGTCAGGCTGTCCGAAGGGCCATTTTCAAGGATGTAGGAACGCGCCCACGCCGGCGCTGTGGTGACAGTAAACAAGATCTTGAGGTTTGAACTGGCAAAGCGGTTGACGATCTCATCCAGCGTGTCGAAGTCGATTTGACCGCGCACGGGTTCGACATCGCGCCAGTTGATGGTTTGCTTGACCCAGCCCATACCCAACTGCTCGATGGATGCAGCAACCGCGTTCAGGTCTTGACCGGAGGTGAAGGCTTCCACACCCAAGTCGAAGCCATAACCGACGGGTGCGCCGGTTTCAGGAACGGTTGGCTGGCCGGGGAGGGGCGTCGGGGCAGGGGTAGCGGGCAAAACCGTTTCGCCCTCAGCCGGAACTTTTAGGGTCTGACCTACGTAAATAATGTTAGGATTCGACAAGTTGTTGAGGCTAATGAGTGCGGCAGTGGTTGTTTTAAAGCGCACTGCAATTTTGAAGAGTGTATCGCCAACTTGTACAGTATAAGTGCCGGAAACAGTGGGTGAAGCCGTCGGAACGGTGGTTGCCTGTGCAGGTACAGGTGTCGCCTCGCTGGATGTCACACCGGGAATGGTGAGCGATTGGCCTTCGTAGATGAGCGCAGGGTTAGTAATCCCGTTAGCTTCGGCAAGCTGTCGGGTGGTCAAGTTGAAACGTTGGGCAATTTTGAAGAGCGTATCCCCCAAACGGACGATGTAAACCTGACCTGTTGCAGCTACGATAGTCGGTGTTGGCGAGTCGGCTTCGGCTGTGACCTCCTGAGCAGCCACTGTGGTTGCAAGCAAAATGATGCAGAACGCAACAGTTAGCACAGCAGCGAAACGGGTGTGTCGCATCGCGATTTCTCCTTCGTGAGGGGGGACATTTTAGCCTTTATTATAGTGGGTCATCATACACCTGAACGACTTAACGCGCCAACCGTATTCAAGTGAGCCATGATATAATGTTGATGCAGTATGTATGCGGAGGCTTCAAGATGCAAAAACGTGTTTCCATCACTCTCCTTTTTCTGCTTCTTGCCTTGACATTTTTCTCCCCGACGAGCGCCCAAGACCGATCCATCTACTGGAATCGATATGACGTTACGATTGATAATGTGAATGTCGATACCAATGCTTTTGATGTGACCGAAAGCTACACGATTGATTTTAGTGGTCGCTTTACCTTCGGTTCGGCGGTCATTCCGCTGACGAATTTGGACAGCGTTACGAACGTTGCGGTGAGCCAAGATGGACAGGGACTCGAAGCGCAGTGCGGCAGCGAACGCGCAGGCACGTTCTGCGCGCGCAACACCAGCGACGGCTTGTCGATCACCTACTACTTTTTGCAGCCAATTAACAACGCGACCGAACAATTTGACATTAGCTACCGTGTGAATGGTGCGCTGCGGGTATACGAGGGCGGCGACCAACTGTGGTGGATTGCCGTACCGTCTGACCGTTTTGGGTACACAGTCGGTGAAAGCACGATCACGGTTGAAATGCCGCAAGGCTATGCCCCGCGCGAAGGTGTTGATCCAGTTGAGACTTATGGTGTGCCGGGGACAGTGGATGTGCGCGGGACGACCGTTACCGCGACAGCTAATACCTCGATTGCTGATGGAGACACCTTTGAAATTCGTGTGCAGTATCCACATAATCCGGCTGCCGTGCCGCCGAGCTGGCAGAACGATTTTGACCAGCAGCGTGCCTATGACGAGAATACCAAGCCCCTGATTGACCTCGCGATTTTGGCGCTGTCTATTTTGATCGCCGTTGGTGGTACGCTCGGCATTTATGCTATTTGGTACACCAAAGGCCGTGACCCGAAGATTGGCCCTGTCCCCACCTATTTAAGTGACCCGCCGGATAATCTTTCGCCAGCCATCGTCGGTACCCTGATTGACGAAAAGGCTGATGTCCAAGATGTCATTTCAATCTTGATTGATTTGGCGCGGCGCGGTTATCTGGTCATGGAAGAAAATCAGGAGCCGGGGTTGTTCGGCTTGGGCAGCACGAGCAAGTTTACTTTTAAGCGCACCGACAAACCTGCTGATGACTTGAAATCTTATGAAAAACGGATGCTGAATTCGTTGTTCTCGGTGGGCATGGAACGCACGATGGACTCGATGCGAAACACCTTTTACACTGTCATTTCCACCCTGCAATCAGATCTTTATCAAGCCTTAGTGAGTGAAGGACTATTCGCAACCAATCCGCAATCGACCCGTGCACTGTGGTCGGGTTTGGGTATGGTACTGCTTGTGATCGCTGGTGGTATTTTCTTCTTTGTCAGCAGTGCTGCCGAGGACATTAGTGGAACACTGCTGTTCTTGCCGTTCGCAATCGGGTTTGTCAGTGTGGTAGCCTTGATCGCCGGTCAAGCGATGCCGTCGAAAACCCGGAAGGGGGCGGAAGAGGCGGCGAAGTGGCACGCCTTCTACGAGTACCTACAAAACCTGGAAAAATACACCGGTGTTGAAGAAGCAGCCAAGCACTTTGACGATTACCTGCCCTATGCTGTGGCCTTCGGTTTAGATCGTAGTTGGGTGCGGCGGTTTGCGCAGGTGCCTAATGTCCCCATTCCGTACTGGTATTACCCGACGTATATGGGTGGGCGGTATCGTGGTGGTTACCACGCCGGTACGCCATTCCCCGGCGGGAATATGGGCAGCGGTTTGCCGGGCGATATTGTGAGCGCACCGGGTGGGCTCGATTCGATGTCACGCAATTTGTCGGGCGGGTTAGAGAATATTTCGAGCGGCTTGACGAACATGCTGCAATCGGCTTCGCGGGTGATGACCAGCCAACCGCAATCTTCGTCGAGCGGCAGCGGGCGTTGGAGCAGCGGTGGGCGTGGCTTTAGCGGTGGTGGTGGTTTTGGTGGCGGTGGCAGCGGTGGCGGCAGTCGTGGGTTCGGATAGTCAATTCACATTTATCGACAATGACGTATTTCGCTGATCGCACATACTATAAAGGGCAGTAGGATGAATTCGGGAAAATTGGTCGGGATCATCTTGATAGTCGTGGGGTTTGGCGTTGCTGTGATCGCCGGATTATGGTTAGCAACGCAAGTGAGTGTCGGCGAATTGCAGAGCGGCGGTGCTTTGATTGGTGCAGGGTTGGCCTTTATTCCGGTAGCGCTGCTGGTGGGTTTTGGCATTTATCTATTCGTGCAGGGTGGCAAAGAGGCGGAATCTGAATCCGAGATGCAAAAGCAGCGCCAACTGTTGGACATCGTTAAAAGTCGAGGACAGGTTCCGGTTAGTGACCTTGCACTCGAAATGAAAACCAGCGTTGATTCGGTTAAGAGTATGGTGCATCAACTGGTGGGGTTACAGGTGTTTAGCGGGTACATTAACTGGGATAAAGGGGTATTGTATTCCTCGGATGCGAGTAATCTGCGCGGGTTAGAGAAGTGCAAGAATTGTGGTGGTGATATTAAGTTGGCAGGTAAAGGCGTTGTTGTTTGCCCATTCTGCGGAACTGAGTATTTCCTTACCTGAAGCGGTTTTGCCCGAGTTCAGTCTCCTCATAATTGGGGGGAGCGATCTTCAATAAATCGCATACAATCAAGCTATATTGTGTTTACGAAAGGACATTCGCATGTCGGAACTTTATGATCGGATTGTCAGCCAAAAGGGATCACTCGAAAAACTGATTAGCAAGATACCGGGATTTGCGGGCTATCTCGACAATAAGGCGCGGCGTACAGCCGACCGTTTGCTGCGTGACCATATCGCGGAGCAATTGTCACAGCGCATTATCCGTCTGTCGCAAATTGAAACCGCGTTGTTGGATAATGGCGGCTTGAGTTACATGAGCAAAACGAGCAGCGCGAAGGGAAAATTGCAGCACTTCCGTGATCTGGTGAAAACGGCTGCCCCCGGTTATTCTGGCTTTATGGAGGCGATTAACATCGGCCCTGAAGAGATGGACAAACTCTACAGTTTCGATGAGGCACTGATTGCCTATGCCGACAAGTTTGACGGCGCGTTGAATAATTTTGATAAAGCGGTGAAAGAAAAAGCCGGTATTGAAGAGGCGATTGCTGCATTGGACGCCCTGACGATTGAAGCCGAAAACGCCTTCGCACTGCGTGATGATGTGCTGACGAACCTGTCAAAGACGGTATAAACCGTCTTGCTGCCTTCAACTTTTGACTATTTGCTGATTAAAGGAGAAATTGGATGCCTCGTTTAATTGATGTGGTTGACCACACTAACGTTGGTACAGAGGAATTTGCGTGGCGTGAACCGCAAGAGGGCAGTGGCGATTTCCGTATGGGGTCGCAGGTGATCGTCGGTGAAAGCCAAGCGGCGGTATTTGTGCGCGGTGGGCAGGCGTTGGATGTGCTAGGTACTGGTCGCCATATGCTTTCGACCGCTAACCTGCCAATTCTGTCCGGCTTGATTGGGCTGGCGACCAGCGGTCGTACCCCCTTCACCGCCGACTTGTACTTCGTAAACCTGAAGGACATGCCGCAGGTAGGTTGGGGAACCAGCACGCCAATTGTGATGGAAACCCCCGGTAAAGGCTTGGGTGCGGTACTTTTGATTACGCATGGCGTGATCGATGTGGGCGTGGATGAGCCGATGCTGTTCGTGAAGCAGTACGCAGTTGGCCGCCCATATGTCACCATGAACGATATTAAAGACCGCGTTCAGGCTATGCTTCTGGGCGAAATTGCAACGTTAATTGGTGTATCCGGTGTGCAAAGTATCCCCGAAGCAAACAAGCTGTTAGGTGATCTTGAAGGCGCGATGCTGGCGAAGCTCAACGAGAAGTTCCGCGCGTTGGGTTTGCGCATCAAGGCGTTTGAAGCTAACCCCTTTACGGCGAAGGATGTATCGGCAGACGAACTGCGTAATTACGTC
>JAPUDW010000437.1:8297-11948 GCA_027492915.1 Bacteroidota bacterium
GACATGTGGGAACGTGTCCAGCGCCTGAACATCGCGCAGGCAGCGGCATCGAACCCCGGTGTCGGCGGTGCGCTGGCCGGCGCAGGTGTCGGCTTAGGTGTCGGGCAGCAGCTCGGCGCGGCGATGAACCCCGATCAGGCCGCATTGCAGCAGCAAATGGCACAACAGCAGATGATGATGCAGCAGATGATGATGAATATGATGAATAAGCAGCAGGGTGGGGATGCTCCGGCAGCGGCTGCTGCGGTTTCTGATAACCCGCAGACTAAGGAAGGCATTCAGGCACTACTGGATAACCTCGACATGAAGTTATCGCGCGGTGAAATCTCTGAAGCGATCTACACGAGGCTTACCGAAAAGTGGCAAGCCAAGCTCGACAGCCTGTAGTTAGCTGTTAGCGAAATAATCAAAAGAGGCGTATGACAACATGCGCCTTTTTTATTTCAGTTCGAGTGTTTGAAGAATGTAGCTGCCCACGTCGCCAACAGAGATGCGCTGGTTAGTAGCGGGGTCGTAAAAGCCGATTTCAAGTGTATAGGTGCCTGCCGGAACATCTGCAAGTGGTAGGGTGTAAATATCGCGGTAGATTGTACCCGTTTTCCAATTGTTGGTGCTGATACGCCCATTTTGTGGGTAGCGGTCATCCTGTGTCCACAAGGGCGATCCGCTAGAGGGGTTGGTCACGCCCAGCAGGTGGACAAACACTTTTAAGGGGGTGTCGGTTAACTCAACTGGCTGCCAATACACTTGGACAGTGAGGTTGCTATTCGGCCCGGCAGGAAGTACAACGTTGTAGCCGAGTAAGTTGGTCACATCGGTAAAGGTTGCTTCAGCCGAGTTGGTGATTTCGTCCGGCTCAACCTGCCAATTTTTGTATTGACGCAGTGGTAAGCCACCGGCCTGCCCCTCTAAAACCAACTGCATGTGTGCGTCTAACCAATTTCTGACGACCCCCGCATTCGGCCAATCAGGGAACTCTTGCCCGACTTGCCAGATAGCGCTGTTCTGCTGGCTGTAGCCCGCGAGTTTATTTTCAATATCGGTAACGGACTGCGTGGGTGTTTCCGGCAGTGGAATGTCCGGTGCTACGACAGCCGTAGTTTGGTGGTAGTAGTAGCCGAATGCCGCATCCGCCGCGCTTTGAATGACCACATCCTGCGGCTGCGCATTTTGTTGCAGGTAATGTGCGAGGTCAGGCCAACCACGCGCTTTCGCATAGGTTGAGTCGAAGTAGTAGTTGCTAAGACTAATTCCGCTTATCGCGAAGCCACTTATCAGGAGAAAAATAGAGATGCCTTTACCCAGAGGAGGCGACGTGAGCCGGGGGGCATCAACAATTAGACTTGTGAAAATCAGGGTGAATGCCGGTGCGGACGCCAGGATGTAGCGCGGTGTGAAGATGTTCAAGCGAGTTGAGATTACCGTTAGTAAGATGGCAGGAAGGATGCTGAGCATCGTTAGCGCAAGCGCCATACGTCGTCGATAAACCCATAAAGAAAGTAATCCCGTTAGGACGAAAACTACCATATGAGGCCAGAGTGCTGATAGTGTTTCGGCTGGCAGGGTGATTTCGCCAAAGTTGAGTGCCGGTAAGAAATAGCTCCAAAGGCGGCTGATGTCGAGTTCCCCGCCGAAACTCCCCCCGTAGCCGCCACGCGCGAATAAGGGTGCTTGAAAGATGAGGAACGAGGTAATAGACAATGCTCCAGCTATTGCCGCGCATACCCCCCATGACACGATGACCCGCCATTTGCCCCAGTAGGCGATTAGCACAAACAGGCCAAAGGCGGCGGTTGTGAGAAGTTCGGTGTAGAAGATGTTGGCTGCGATGCTGGCTGCGATGCCATATAACAGCCAATCTTGCCAACGCCGTTTATCCAGCGCCCGCAGTCCTAACCACAGGGCGACTAAGCTAATTCCCGCCCAAATAGCATAGTTACGGGCATCCTGCGCGTGCCAGATTTCGAAGGGGTTCAGGGCGAAGAACAGCGCCGCGAGTAAGCCTATTTGGCGACTGCCGAGGCGTTTGCCAACCGCGTAAATTGCAGGAATGCCGAGCATGCCGATGAGTGAAGGCAGCACTCGCATTGAGAGATCGCTTAAGCCAGCCGTCAGCCCCCATGCCCGAAAGATGGCGTAAGTGAGCATTGGGTGGGGTTCAATGGTGGCGGTTTCGGCAAGGGCGATGTGTAACGGCTGCCCCGCCCAATACTGGACGCTAAAAGCTTCGTCACCGCGTAGGGGTACAGCAGTGAGGTGGTAGATACGCAAAAAGAAGCCGACCATGACAATCAGTATCATGACCGACAGCGTGTTTGTTGACCGTTTGAGAGCAGCCATTAGCTGATGACTGTTGCTTCTTCCAGCGCGTCAGCTACCTGTTCGGGGTTAATTACGCCCGATTCTACTTTGGGCTCCGGTTTACCTTTGCCCTTTTTAGCGGGGACTGCTTCAATTTCTGCTGAATCCTTTTGCGTAAGGCTACGCATATAGTCGCGCAGGTTTGGCTCGCGGTTTTCGTCGGAATATACTACGGGTACAGTGGGATCGTTGATCGTCAGGCGTGCTTTTGGATCAACAAAGATCACCAGCGGATTTACTTCGATATTCGGGAATTTATCGGCTAATAAGCCTTTGACATGGGCGGCAGCTTTGCGCGCGTCTTCGCCGGGGTTACCGATGGCATCTCGCCGGAAGAATCGCCCGATGCCTGCAAACAAACCGCCCTGCGACTGCCACTTGTCACCATCGACCGAATAGATGCCGTCTTGATAGCGAGTGATGATGGCGAATACGCCTTGCGGCGAAATCAGCACATGCCGCGCGGGGAAGTGATAGTAGTTATACAGAACGCTGCGCTTGCTCAACCCTTTGAGACCTGCCGGAATGGCTTTTTCAGGACGGGGTTGGCGCACCCATAAATTGGTCATGCGTACCGAAACTAAAGTGCTAATGAAACCTACAGGCAGCACAATCCAAGGCAGTACGACAGACAGGAGTAGTGTGATACCGTCTTGCGCCGTAAGCTGTAAATTTGCGACCAGAAAGCCTGCAATCAGCACGCCCATGCTGAAGAAAAACAGCAGGTTGGCTGTGCGGCGATTGCGCTTGACAAGTTCGGTGTTCGTTTCGATACGCATGAAATACTACGTTCCTTTAGCTGAATGCTGAATACTAGCCCGGTACAAAGTAAGAGATACCACCGCTGCGGTCAATTTCGGCGCAAACTAGCTCGCCTACACGGAGAGTCGGTAAAATTTTGAAGCTGCGCGGTGAGCCAGAAGCCAGACCGATGATAGCGCGGTCAATATCGGCAGAGTTCGCCTTGATGCAGTGGGTGATCGGAATATTGATGGCGTTATTTTGTGGTTGACCCTTGTTGTTGTAGAAGGTGATGTCGTAATACATCTGTTGGCGGACATAGCCCATTGGCGCACCGGGGGCATAACCCGGCCAAATGGCGGTGCAGCGCGGTTCATACTTGCCACCGAGGCTAATACCAACATCTTCACTGTCCCAAGCTAAGGTGTCGCAAGCGGGTGGATAAAACTTCAAGGGGCTGAGGTCGGTGTTTGGGGCTGACGCGATTTGGCCGCTGCCAGCTACACCAGTAGCCACTGGAACAATCGTCGGTACGCCAGCGGCAGCACT
>JAPUDW010000437.1:11958-33747 GCA_027492915.1 Bacteroidota bacterium
ATTTCTGCCGTAATACGGGCGATACCGTTCATATTCAGGCTGACCGGTGCAGTACCGTTTGAAGGGCCAAGCACGGTGGCTGTCGAAAGCTTCGTAATGTCAAAGCGGTTGCCCGGTGTCCACGCCCAGTAAGAAAGTACCGACGAGCCAGAATTATCCGAATAAAATTTGAAATCGACCGGTAGATAGAAACCCACCCACACAACCGGCTGTGTGATTGTTACGGGGGTTGGGAAGGTATAGGTGAAAACACCTGCTTGGCTAATAGTCGCCTGTGCTTGCCCTGCAACAGTCGCGTCAACCGGTGAGCCACCGTTCGCGTCTTGATAAATGATAATATCAACCGGTGTGGCTGAGACCGCAGTATCGACCGCGATGGATACTTTATCAATCGTGGCTGGGAATGTTAGCCCTTTGGTGGTCAGGTCGAAACCATTCATCACCAATGTTTGCTCACCCGTAATAAACCATGTCGTATTTGCTGTCCCGCTGTTGTTATTCAGGACGAGCTGACCGGCACTGACGAACAGTGTGGGTAGACTGAGGGTGAACACAATAAGCAGTGTTACCAATAGAACTTTCAATGTCTTTTGCATATCTTTGCCTCCATCGAGCAAACGGAGTTTACCGCTTACTCCACATTTGTGTATAATGCGACGGCTATTGTAGGGATTATGTCGTCTATGGTCAAGCAATTCACCAGTCGCAACCGCCAGTTGGTACTTTTGGCGGGTTATTTATTGGTCGCCATTGTCATCTGGCTGACCGTAATGTCGGAGTTCCGACTTGACGACAGTTTTATCACATATCGCTACTCACGCAACTTTGCACAGGGAATTGGACTCGTTTACAACCCCGGCGACAACGTCCTGAGTACCACAGCACCTCTTTACGCCATGCTGCTGGGTGCACTCAGTCTCATTATCCCTGACTTTCATTTTCTTGGTAGTTTGATTGGCACTTTGAGCATCGGTTTCGGCGGTTGGTTGATCTATAACCTGCTGCCGCGCCGGATTGCTGAACCTATTCGCGTGTGGGGTGGGTTGGTATATGTACTCAGCAGCCCACTTTGGCTAGCGCTGGGTATGGAAACCGCTTTCTGGATCGCGTTGGTTTTGGCGGCAGTGTGGCTGGTACAAGAAACCCGTTGGGGTGGGGCAGGGTTCGCTATCGGCATAGCGGCTCTAGCGCGACCGGATGCAGCGCTGCCGGCTGGCCTCTTGGGATTGACGCTCATCTTTCAATCAGTTAATTCGTTGGGAACCACGGCTAAAGGTTGGTGGCGACCTGTCGTTTATTTCACGATTGCTTTACTCATCCCATTAGCGTTATTTGGCATATGGGCATATGCCACCTATGGTTCGCCGTTTCCAGTAACGTTGAGCGCCAAAAGTGCGCAGGCCGTTTTGGGTATTACCGGCATGGGTGTTGATGTAACGGTCTGGGAGGGGCTGCGGCTCATCCTGCGCAGTTTGATGCAGCAAAGCTCGCTCTACATTGCCCTTGCCTTACTGGTGCTGTTCGGGTTGGCAAACAAGTTTAACCGTTCACTGACGATCATTGTGGGGTGGGGTGGGTTGCATCTGCTGGCCTATATCTTGCTCAAGGTTGCGCCATACCGCTGGTACTATGCGCCACTTGTGCCGGGGGCAGTGCTGTTGGCAGCGTTGGGACTCGATTATCTGGCACAGCGCCTCACGGTACGTGGAATGCGATTTGCTTCGGCGCTCGTTGGCGCAATCGCGGTGTTCCCGCTGATCGCCCAATTATCGTCGTTTAGCGTGATTAGCCAGCGGATACAATTCGGTGGTGATGTGGATGTCATGCTGCCGATTGTCGATTGGAAAGCGTACCGCGAAACGGGTGAGTGGCTCGATGCCAACACACGGTCAGACGCGACAGTAGGCGTGGCGGAAGTCGGGCAAATTGGCTTTTACGCCCGCCGCTATATGACAGATTACCTCGGCCTCTTGCAACCCGATGTTGCGGCGAGCCTGAAGCGCGATGACTTTTATAGTTGGTTGGTGGGCTACGCGCCGGACTATTTGGTGTTTCAGAGATTTCGTGGCGCTGCACTCGTGCTTTACAATTATGTTATTCAAGACGACCCTTGGTTTAACGCCAATTACCGACCCGTTGTGGAGTTTGACGATCCACGTTATTCCTCTGGCCCCGTAACAATTTTTGAGCGTGTAACATCCAAGCCAGCCATTACCCCACAGCCTGTGCAATTGGACTTTGACGGTTTGCAGTTGGTGGGGTTCGCTGTCGAACAAGATCCTATCACTACCGATGGCGGCGCGGTACGCATCCGGCTCGATTGGGAAGTCATCGGTTTGCTGCCGGATGAACTGCATATCGCCGTTAAAGGGCTGGATATGGGGGGCAAGAACCCCGGCTTTGATGGTGATTACCGTACGCCAAATTGGCATGGACGCTTCTCCACATGGCACGGGTTTGTTGTGCCTTCCGGTGTAATCCCCGGTGATTATACGCTGCTGGTGGCGGTTGGGCCGAAGGGTGGGCCGTACCTCGAACAAGGGGTTGGCACACTCAAGGTCGCCAGAGCGCCTTAACCACTTACTTGTAAGGTGAAGTGGCAGTGCTATAATCGCACGGGTTTTGATAGGATGAGAAAGTCCCATTATGGAATTCGTACTTTTAGCATTGGTTATGCTGCTCGGTTTGGGCGCGTATTGGGCGATGGTTATCTTCCCCAAGCAGCGCGATTTTTCCAAACGCCAGCGCTATGTTCGGTCGTTGGCAGCAGGGGATGAAGTCGTCACCTATGGCGGCATCATCGGTCGGGTGCTGTTGATTGACGCCGAATTGGGCGTAGCGCAGGTGGAAATTGCGGATGGGGTTGTGGTGCGGTTGGTGACAGCCGCGCTGGTGCAAGCCTATGACCCGGAAGTGTTCGCCGAGGCAGCGCGTAAGGGGTTAGGCGAGGCTGAGGCTTCCCCCTCCGAAACATAATTGCGGTCATTATTGTGTGGATGCGTGTGCCATCCCACTGACGTAAACTCAAGAAAGGTTCGTTTATGAGAGGCCATATTCGTTGGCTGATCGTTATTTTGCTGCTTACTGGCTTTGCATTATGGGTAAGTTTGCCAAATACATTGATTAGCAATGTTTCTAATTCGTGCTACGGTACTACTGAAAACCCAACTAAGCCTGAGCAGGGTCTTCATCTCGATTTTAATGATGACTGCACCGAAGACATCGGACTGAATGTCAAGCAGGTTTACGGGCTAGATATTATCGGCGGTTTGCGTGTGCTGATGCAGGCTGATTTGCCTGCGGGTTCCTACACTGTCGAAGATTTGCGTAACGCATCCAACAACGTCAACAAGCGCGTGAATGCACTTGGCGTGGGCGAAGCAACGGTTCAGGTGCAGGGCAGTAACCGTATTCTGGTCGAACTGCCGGGTGTTACCGATCCGCAGCAAGCGGTTGACCTGATTCAGAAAACAGCGCTGTTGGAATTCGTTGACTTTTCAGGCATTTCTTCGTCGCAGGTTGCGCAGTATGTCGGACGTAAAATCTTGACGGATGAGCAGGTAAAGGCTGAGCAAGCGCGTGCGGAAGCACTTGCAGAATCGACACCCGAAGCGACGGCTGCCGATGCAACTGCGGAAGCGACAGCGAATGCAGAAGCTACACAAGAAGCTGGTACTCCAGCAGTAACCCCTGTTGCGCCTGCCGAAGAACCCGGTGTGCCGAACCCGCTGACCGGTCAACCGTTCCATACGGTTATGACGGGTGCAGGGCTGCAAAGCGCGGCAGCACAACTTGACCAGAGTAACCAGTGGGCTATTCGTTTTGAGCTAACTTCGGATGGCGGCGCGGTATTCGGCCCGTTTACTTCTAGCGCAATTGGTCAACCGATGGCAATTGTGTTGGATGGCATCGTTCTATCCGCCCCGACTATTCAAGCACGCCTTGATACAGGCGGTACCATTACTGGTAACTTTGACCAAGAAGAAGCTCAAACCTTAGCGCTGCAACTGCGTTCCGGTTCGCTGCCTATTCCGCTGCGTGTTATTAGCAGCCAGACGGTAGGCGCGACGCTGGGTCAAGAATCGGTTAACCTTAGTATCCGCGCGGGTGTGGTGGGTGTCATCATCATTTTGGCATTCATGCTCATTAACTACCGCGTACCGGGTATCGCTGCCAGCCTTGCGCTGTTGGTGTTCATCGTTTTAAATATGGCGATGTTCAAAATCGTCCCGGTTACACTGACATTACCGGCCATTGTCGGTTTCTTGATCTCTATCGGCACGGCGGTTGATGGCAACATCTTGATCTTCGAGCGTATGCGCGAAGAATTGCGAGCCGGCAAGGATGTGGATACGGCGGTTGATGAAGGGTTTACCCGTGCGTGGACTTCGATCCGCGACTCGAATATTTCGACCATTCTCATCAGCGCCATCTTGTTTTTGTTCGGTCAAACCCCCGGCGCAAGTGCGGTTAGCGGTTTCGCGGTTACGCTGGCGCTCGGTTTGATGTTGAACTTGTTTACAGCGGTTATCGCCACCCGCACATTCTTGCATCTTATCCTATCTGTCAGCCGTAACACCCTCAAAGAACGTCACTGGTTGATGGGCGTATAGGGCGAGGAGAAACAACATGTATAGTTTAGTTCAAAAGCGGAGATGGTTTTACGCCCTCTCCTTAACCGTTATCATTCTCGGTATCCTGATCACCCTGTATTCGCTGGTAACGACCGGTTCAGCCTTTAAATTAAGCATCGACTTTGAAGGCGGCAGCATCTACGAACTGAAGTTCACACAGGATGGGGCGGATGAAACGAATATCCGTGACGTATTTGCTAAATATGGTGATTCGACTGCCACTATTCAGCGTCTTGGCGACCCCAGCGAAAACCGGTGGTCGGTTCGTGCTTCCTACCACGAAGAAACTGAAAAGCGCCGTATTCTGGATGATTTGAGCACTATTGCGCCGCTAGATCGCACACTATCGCAAGATGAAAACGTATCGGCGACAGTAGGGCAAGAAGTAACGCGTGCAGCAGTGTTCGCGGTACTGGTTGGTGCGCTGGTTGTGACAACGTTTATCATTCTAGCTTTCCGGTCGGTGCCAGATGCTTTCCGTTACGGGGTATGCGCGATTATCGCCATGCTCCATGACGTGCTGATTGTGGCGGCTATTCAATCGTTGATGGGTATCACTCTGAATTGGGAAGTCGATGCATTGTTTTTGACGGCGATGTTGATGGTGGTTGGCTTCTCGGTGCAAGATACCGTGGTGTTGTTCGACCGTATCCGCGAAAACATCCCACGCCACCTCGGCGAGTCGTATGAAACGATTGTTAACCGCAGCGTACTAGAAACGATCCATCGTACACTGACGACCCAGATCAGCGTGTTTTTCGTCATGATCGCGATCATGTTGTTCGGTGGTGCCAGCATCAAGCAGTTCGTGTTTATCTTGTTCTGTGGTCTGGTAGCGGGTTCATATTCGTCAATCTTTATCGCGGTTCCGCTGCTCGTTTCTTGGGAAAAACGCGAATTCCCCTTCAATCTGTTTACCAAGAAGCCTGAACTCGTTTCGGCAGAGGCTTAATCGATGCGCGCGCTGGTTTTTGACGGACACCTCCACTTTGAAACAACATTGCCAACGCCGCAGGTGCAAAATGGCGATGCGCTCCTCAAAATCCGGCGCGCGGGAATTTGTAATACCGACTTAGAACTCGTGGACGGGATGTACGGATTTTCCGGCATCCTTGGACACGAGTTTGTGGCGGAAGTGGTGGAAGGACAGCCTGATCTCATCGGTAAACGTGTCGTTGGTGAGATCAGCGTCGTTTGTGGTCATTGTGACTTTTGTCAGCAAGGCATTCCTAGCCAGTGTCGCCACCGTACTACTGTCGGTATCCGTCGGCATCCCGGTGCGTTTGCCGACTACCTGCCGCTGCCACCGCGCAACCTGCATGTCGTCGCGGAGTCGATTAGCGATGACCAAGCGGTGTTTGTCGAACCGTTAGCTGCTGCCCTTCAAGTGACGGAAGGTATTCACATCTCGCCGCGCGACCGCGTGGTCGTGGTAGGTGTTGGCAAGTTGGGTATGCTTGTTGCTCAGGTACTCAAGCTGACGGGTGCGGATGTCGTCGGGGTGGTGCGGCGCGAGAAGCAAGCTAAACTCCTTCAGCAGTGGCGTGTACCAGCCGTGGAACTGCGTGACTTGGCAGAACAGTCCGCCGATGTGGTTGTGGATGTCACTGGTTTGGCACAGGGCTTTGCTGATGCACTCATGCTGGTGAAATCACGCGGGACAATTGTGCTTAAGAGTACTTACAACGGCTTCCCACAGGTGGATATGACGCAGGTTGCCGTACGCGAAATACGTGTGATGGGCAGCCGTTGTGGCCCGTTTGATGCTGCACTTCGCCTGTTGGAACGCGATCTCATTGATGTTACTTCGCTGATCGACGGGCGCTACCCGTTCGATGATTCTGTAACCGCGATGGACGCGGCGGCAAAACCCGGCGCACTGAAATACCTGCTCGACTTTTAGCGCACGGCTTGCGGAATAGTGAAGGCAAAGGTTGAGCCTACCCCTTGTTCGCTTTCAAGTGTAATCTGCCCACCGTGACCTTCAACAATATGCCGTGCGATAGCTAACCCCAAGCCGGTTCCTTGAGTGAATCCTGCCGTATCTGCCACACGGTAGAATTTCTCGAACATATGCTTCTGATGTTCTTTGGCAATACCGTAACCGGTATCTTGAACAGCAATTTGAATGTAGGGATTGCCTTCGTGATTGACCACCGGCTTTGCAGTGACTAAAATCTGCCCACTCTCGCGGTTATATTTAATTGCGTTCGTCAGCAAATTCAGCAGCACTTGCTTGACTTTGCCACGGTCAGCGTTGGCGATTATCGAATCACACTCGATAGTAATGGCGATATTCTTATCGTTGGCTTGCTGCACTACCACATCGACACTTTCCTCAAGCAGTTTGTTGGTATCGAAGCGGCTGGTATCTAATCGCGCACGTCCTGATTCCAAGCGTGCGAGGTCAAGAAATTCGCTTGTAAGGCGGCTTAGGCGCTCGGTTTCGCTGTGCATGGTCGTAATGATGTCGTGACGGCGATTATCCGGCAGGTCAGGCCGCAGCAGCAGTACTGTACTGGCTTTGAGCGCTGCTAATGGGGTGCGCAGCTCGTGTACCATCTCGGAAATGAAATCACTTTGTTGGAACAGCCGGGCATTTTCAATGGCGATAGCCGCTTGGCTCGCCAATGTGTTCAGAATGTTGATGTCATTTTCTGTCCACCCGCCACCACCAATCTTATTGATGCCTTCTAGCACGCCAATGACTTTGGTGTGCGTACGCAGCGGTACCGCTAAGATGCTGCGGGTATGGAATTCAATCGTGTCGTCAACGCGGTTGCTCCATGTCGGTTCCTGCGAAACATCATTGATGACGCGCGGCTCACCATGCAGCGCCACCCAACCGGCGATACCACTGCCCTTGGGAATGATGATTTCTTCCATATCCTGAACGGCAATGTTGGAGGCAATCTCAAAACGTAGATCGCCCGTTGCAGATTCAATCAGCATGATCGAAGCGGCTTCCGCGTCCGTTAATTCACGAGCGGCGGAGATAATCTTTTTGAGCAAGCTGCCGAGGTCAAGAGTCGAGGCAAGCTGCTGGCTAATTTCAATCAGCCGCTGATAATGGGCGATGACATGGTCAGCATCGCTACTGTTGACGGTCATGCTCATGAATACTCTCCATTTGCGCTACGATTTGCGGTAACACATTGGCTGCGTCCGCGTGGATAACAAGTGTTGCGGTAGAATCGAGATGTGTCGGTTCTAAATTGATGATAATTATTTTAGCACCATTTTTACGTGCCAACACGGGTAATTCAGAAGCTGGAGCAACTTCGAGTGATGTTCCAACCACCAAAACTAAATCCGCTTTACGCGCCATATCCTTTGCTGCCATAAACGGTTTGACGGGGAGCTGTTCACCAAACAGGATGACGTTTGGCTTAATCACCCCGCCGCATAGAGGGCAGTGTGGTACTTGGCGGTCAAGCAAAAACTGCATGATGATCGGTTCGGCATCATAAATTTTGAAACAGTGGGTACATGTTGCTTCGCGGAATTGCCCATGCAGTTCATGGATTAAATGGCTGCCTGCCCGTGTATGCAGCGTGTCAATATTTTGGGTAATGATGCCCTTTATTTTGTGCTGTGCTTCTAAGGTCGCTAATGCAACATGCGCCGCATTCGGCACAGCCTTTATAGTGAGGCTCACTAATGGGTAAACCCAATCGTAAAATGCTGCCGGATTTTGCCGGAAACCGTACATGCTGGCGACCGCAACCGGATCAACACCGCTCCACAACCCACAGTTCGGGCTGCGAAAGTCGGGGATGCCAGAAGGCGTGCTTATACCTGCGCCGGTTAGTACGACAGCATAGTGCGCCGCGTTCAGCAATTCGGCAGCAGATATTACCTGTTCACGTAGCATAACGGGAATAACTTGAAACAATAACTAAAGTCAGGCTTCATTCGGAACCATCGCCTTCAAGCGGGTGTGCAACTCATCCGTGAGTTTAACGATTTGAGTCGAGATTGGAATACTCGGTTGGGATGTGACGATAGGTGTACCTGCCCGTGCGGCTTGGAAAACTTGGTCATGCGCTGCGGGAATGATGCTGCGTAGTTCATGTCCGAGTGCTTGCTCAATCTCGTGCCACGGTGTTTGCACGCTGGATTGTACGCGGTTCACGACCACGATATGAATGCGTCCAGATTTGCTGCCCTGCGGCTCGATTTCCTGCAACATGTCGCGTGCCATCAGCAGCGCCGCTGGGTTTGGCTCGACCACCAGAATAAGCTGATCCATCTCACGTTGAAGGCGTGTCGTAATGCTGTTTAGCCCGCTGCCAAGGTCGAACACAGATGGATTGCCCATCGTTCGCAGTGCTTTAACAACGGCTGATGCAGCATCGTATGTGAAGTTGACCAGCGCTTCTTTGCTCCGAATGGAGGACAACAACGCTCGCATTCCTGATTGATGATTCACCAATTCAGGTTCAATCACGGAAGCTCGAATATCGGTGGCTGGCTTGCCCAGCACATTACCCATGCCGTAGGACTGGCTGACACCTAAGAATAAGCCAAGGCTGCCAGCGCCTAGGCGGAAATCGGCAATGATCGGCTTTTCTGATTTTGAATTGAAAGCTGCTGCGACGTTCAGTGCGACTGTCGTAGTGCCTACACCGCCTTTTGCACCGATGACACCAATTGTGCCGCCGCGCTGGGGTTCGGCTTTCTTGGGGGGCGCACCGCTGCGTGCCAGCACACTTTTCACACGGGAGGCCAATTCGGCAGGGTGGGTAGGTTTAGTTAGATAGTCGTCTGCACCGGCTTCAAAACCTGCTACTTTGTCGTCAACAAGTGTCTTAGCGGTGAACATGATGATCGGGATCGGTCGGGTATCGTTATTCGCCCGTAAACGGCGGCAAACTTCGTACCCATCCATATCCGGCATCATCACATCCAAGATAATCAGATTGGGGTGATCGTTAGTGGCTTTAGCCAGCGCCTGTGTACCGGAATTGGCTGCAACCACTTCATAGCCGTGACGCTGCAACATCAATCCAATAAGCTTTAAACTATCTAAATCATCATCAACGATGAGAATTTTTTCAGCCATGCCAGTTCAATTTCTTTGGGATAAGTAGATTTATAGTATACGAAAGAGTCTAACATATAAGGATAGGTGGTGCAAGCGAAGCCCTTAATTATTCACCCTTTATCACCCAACCTATTGACGCTAAAAATTCTGGCATGATATACTGCACAGAATTCAAAGACTGTGATGGGGAAAAGTAGGTTCCTACCCCTACGCTAGAGACTGTGGGTCATTGGCTGGAAGCCCACTCGCAAGTATGAACTGAACGTCACCCCGGAGTCGCCTCGCTGAACCCTAAAGTAAGCGGGGACGGGTAAGCCCGTTATCGCTTTCGAGTGCCTCGCGCCGTTTGGTGTGGGGAAACAAGGTGGTACCACGGAAGCAAAGCCTTTCGTCCTTGTATGAGGACGAGGGCTTTTTTGTTTTCTAATTCCAGAGGAGGCAGTGATGGCAAAGTCGATGCCAAAGAATTTTGATTTTAAGGAAGCGGAAGGCCGTATCTACAAGTGGTGGGAAGAAAGCGGCTGGTTCAAGCCGGAAGTCGCACCTGCCGATGCCGAGGCGTTTACCGTCAGTATGCCGCCGCCTAATGTGACCGGTGCGCTGCATACCGGCCATGCCCTGTTCACAACGGTCGAAGATTTGATGGTGCGTTATGAACGGATGCGTGGTAAGGCAGCACTCTGGGTTCCCGGTACTGACCATGCGGGTATTGCCACCCAATTGCAGGTCGAGAAAATGCTGCGCGATGAAGGGACGAGTCGTCAAGAAGTCGGGCGCGAAGAATTTTTGGCGCGGACGTGGGCTTGGAAGGAAAAATACGGTGGTACGATTACCGGTCAGCTCCGGCGCATGGGCGCAAGCTGCGATTGGGATCGGGCGCGCTTTACGCTGGATGATGGCTTGTCGAACGCGGTGCAAGATGTGTTCATCACGCTTTATGAGCAAGGGTTGATTTATCGTGGCCCGCGCTTAGTGAACTGGAGCCCCGGTTTGCAAACCGCCGTTTCCGACTTAGAAGTGGAGCGTGAAGAAGAACCCGGCAAACTGTACTTCTTCAAGTACCCGGTAGAAGGTGGTGAGTTCATTCCGGTGGCAACTACCCGACCCGAAACCATCTTGGGTGATACTGCCGTTTGTGTGCATCCTGAAGATGATCGCTATAAGCATCTCATCGGTAAAACGGCTTATGTGCCGGTGTTGAACCGAGCCATTCCGGTGATCGCCGATGAATATGTTGACCGTGCCTTCGGTACAGGTGCGCTGAAGATTACACCCGCCCATGACTTTAATGACTATGAAATTGGCACACGGCATAAGTTGGAATTCATCAATGTGATGAACCGCGATGCCACCATGAACGACAAGGCAGGGCAGTATGCTGGCCTCGACCGTTTTGACTGCCGTGAGAAAATTTGGGCGGATATGACAGCACTTGGGCTGACGCTCAAAGTAGTCGATCACCCGCATGTGGTGCCGCGCAGTCAGCGTGGTGGTGAAGTGATTGAACCCTTGATGAGCATCCAATGGTTCTTGAAGATTAAGCCGCTGGCGGATAAGGCCATTGCCGCCGTGCGAGATGGCAGTATCAAAATCGTGCCGGAACGCTTCGAGAAGGTTTACTTCCACTGGCTTGAAAATATTGAGGATTGGTGCGTGAGCCGCCAACTCTGGTGGGGACATCGCATTCCAGCGTGGATACATAGCGATGGCACGATCCATGTGGGTAAAACTGCGCCGAAGGGCGAAGGCTGGACAGCCGAAGAGGATGTGCTGGATACGTGGTTCAGCAGTGGTTTGTGGCCGTTTAGTACCTTAGGATGGCCGGAAGAAACTGCCGACCTCAAGCGCTACTACCCGACATCCGTTATGGAGACCGGTTACGACATCCTGTTCTTCTGGGTGGCGCGTATGATTATGATGGGCTTGTGGTTTACCGATGAAGCCCCATTCCATACGGTGTATCTGCATGGTCTTATCCGTGATAAATTCGGGCGCAAAATCAGCAAATCGCTAGGCAACACGATTGACCCGTTGGAACTGATCGACCAATATGGTGCTGATCCGCTGCGCTTTACCTTGGCGACCAGCGGTACACCCGGTAACGACATCAATCTTGATAGCGAAAAAGTGGAGGCGAATTGGCGCTTCGTCAACAAAATTTGGCAGATGACCAACTTCGTGTTGGGTAACATTGAGGGTGATGTCCCCGCAGGACTGCCGGATGCCAAAGAGTTGGACTTGCCTTCCCGCTGGATACTCAGCCGCCTAACCCGCTTGACCAGCAGTGCGCAGTATCTCTTTGATAGCTACCAGTATGGTGAAGCAGGTCGTCAAGTTTATGACTTCTTGTGGGGCGAGTTTGCTGACTGGTATATCGAAATCAGCAAGTATCCATTATATGAGGGTGACGCAAAGACCAAAGAGAACACACGCCGTACCCTGCTGCACATTCTCAACACAACGTTGCGCCTGCTGCACCCCTTCATGCCATTCGTGACCGAGGAGTTGTGGAGCTACTTACCAAACACGCAGTCTGCTCTCATCCTCGCCCGGTGGCCTGTCGCGGATAATGCGTATCTCGATGAAAAGGCCGAAGCCGAGATGACCGTGCTGATGGATTTAGTGCGTGGTGTGCGTAACGTCCGCAGTGAATACGCGGTTGACCCTTCCCACAAGATCACGGCGGTCGTTGCCCCCGGCAGCTACCGTGCCAACCTCGAGCAGTATGCCTATCTGTTTGCCCGTTTGTGTAACGTCTCAGAAACGACTTTGCTAGCGCAGGGCGCACCTGCACCGGATGAATCGGCTTCGGTGGTGGTTAGCGATGTGACATTCTACCTACCGCTTGCAGGCTTAGTGGATGTTGCCGCCGAGTGTGAACGCTTGACCAAAGAACAAGGGAAGCTTCAAGAGCAGATCACGAAGTCAAAGACTATGCTGGGGAATGAACAATTCGTCAGTCGCGCACGGCCAGATGTTGTTGAACGTGAACGTGGTAAATTGGCGGAGTTGGAAGCCACTGCTGCACAAATCACCGAACGCTTATCGGCTTTGTGTAAGTAATTAGTCATCTTTGGGGCAGGGCGAAGCCATGTTTTCCCTGCCCTCTATGCGCAGATAAATAAGTTTAGCTGTTGCTGTCTGCTGTTTGCCGCAGCTTGAGGAATATGGCACGTCCAGCCTCTTGTGCCGCTTTTTTGACCTCAGTATCGGTGTCCTTTTCGACCAACGCGCGTAATGCGTTCAACGCATCCTCATCGACCATCAGTGCCAGTTCAGCAATAGACTTCAGCCGCACATCCCGATTTTTATCTTGTAATCGTGAAATATGGTAAGCAATTATCCGTTTGTTAGATGTCGTCATCGCACACCTTTCCTTGACCGCACCCCGAATATGACACACAAAACAGCATTCTCTATGAACCTCTTATTATAGCCAAGGTTTTGGTTTCGAGAATAATGTTTGCGGCGAATTGGTTATGTCGTTAACATTGCGTCTGCGTATTCATTGTGGAGGTGGTCTTGTGCCTACCCGTTTGTTAGATCAACCTGTGAATAGTAATGACTTCATCTTGTCCGATTCGCCAGATCGCTTGGGCTGGCTAACACCGACTGACCCCAACCAGCCGCGTGAAACATTGGTGGAACAATATCGGGCGCAGGGGTATTTGTGGCTGAAAGGTATTCTCGACCCACTACGAGTCTTGGATTTCCGCCGCCGCTATTTTGAAGCCTTCATACAAGTCGGATTGCTGGAAACAGATACTAATCCGGTTGACGGTATTTATTCAGGCAAAGGTAAAGGCAGCGTCCAAAAGATATTAGGCGAAATTGTGCAGTGGGCATCTTATGAAGCCTTCTGCCTCGCGCCGGAGATCTGGCAGTTCTACGAAAAGTTACTCGGCGGTTCTGTCTATTTGCATAAACGCAAGCTTCTTCGCGCCACAACACCCGATGACTCATGTACAGGCGCACACTATGACCTGACCTATCTTCGTGCCGGAACTGACCGTGTATGCACCAGTTGGATACCGATTGGCGATATTCCGGTCGAGATGGGTGGTTTGATCTATCTAGAAGGGTCGGACGCGCTTGGTCGCCAGCTCGAAGCCGAGTTCAGTGCCAAAAATGCCCACTTGCCGCCGGAAGACCGCATCAGTGCCTACAACAAGAACATGAGTGAATCGGGCTGGTTAACCAAAGATTTGCCATCATTGGCAGATCGATTGAACAGCCGTTGGTTATTAGCTGACTATGAAACAGGCGATATGGTCGTCCACAGTCCATACATGATCCATGCCTCGACCACAAACACCCAAAGGCGAATGCGGCTTTCGACCGACATTCGCTATCAACTGGTTCGTGATGCAATTGACCCGCGCTGGACGACTAATTGGTCGCCTGATGATAAGCTCTAAACCTTGGAGGGTTTGCGAATGCTCGTTACCTTAGTTCATATTCATGTTAAAGCCGACATGGTGGATGCCTTTATCGAAGCGACGACGGATAATGCACGCAATAGTCGGCTGGAACCCGGTATCGCCCGTTTTGACTTTATTCAGCAGCAGGACGACCCGACCCGATTTGTGTTAATCGAAGTGTTCCGCGATGAAGATGCGCCGGCGAAGCACCGCGAAACGGCGCATTTCTTGAAATGGCGTGAGATTGCCACCGACATGATGGCTGAACCGCGTGTGGGTGTTAAGCACAACAATATTTTCCCGGATGATTCAGGCTGGGGGTAATCGCCATGCGTTTTGATTTTGCGACCGCGACGAAAATTGTCTTTGGGGCAGGGGCATTAAAAGAACTGGGTACACTCGCCGTACCGTTCGGCAAACATGCTTTGGTCGTCACCGGTCGTAACCCTGACCGTGCCGCAGCAGCCATTGATTTGCTTAAAGCACAGCAGATTGAGGTGACGGTCTTCCCTACCGATGGCGAACCGACAGTCGAGGTCGCAAGGCGCGGGGTACAAGTGGCTGCTGTCGCCGGATGTGACATGGTGATTGGCTTCGGTGGCGGCGCAGTACTGGATGCCGCCAAAGCCATTGCCGCGCTGCTCACGAATACCGGCGATCCTTTAGACTATCTCGAAGTCATCGGGCGCGGTCAGCCGATTAAAAATGCATCTGCCCCCTTTATCGCTATTCCCACGACATCCGGCACCGGTTCGGAAGTCACCAGTAACGCGGTACTGGCCTCGCCTGAACATCAGGTGAAAGTCAGCCTTCGCAGCCCGTTAATGTTGGCGCGGGTTGCTTTGGTCGACTCGGCACTCACGCATTCCTCACCACCCGATGTTACGGCGCAAAGCGGTTTGGATGCGCTGACACAGGTCATTGAACCTTTTACGTCCAATAAAGCGAACCCGCTGACGGATGCCATCTGCAAAGAAGCCATTCAGCGAGCGGCTACCTCTTTACAGAAAGTATATGAACATCCTGATGATGCTGTTGCTCGTGAGGATATGGCGCTCGTCAGCCTATTCGGTGGCCTTGCACTGGCGAATGCCAAACTTGGCGCGGTTCATGGCTTCGCTGGCCCGTTTGGCGGCATGTTTGATGCCCCACACGGGGGCATCTGTGCGCGCTTGCTCCCATTTGTGATGGATATGAACGTTCGTGCCCTGCGTCAGCGTCAACCGGATTCCGATTATCTGGCGCGTTATGCTGCGGTTGCCAGTCTGTTAACGGGTGACAGCCGTGCTACTGCCGAGGATGGTGTCAATTGGGTTTATCGCCTGACTCAAGCCCTCCACATTCCCGGCCTCGCCAACTATGGTATGACCGAAGCGGATTTGCCCGCCCTAATCGAAAAATCGGCAGTTGCCAGTTCGATGCAGGGCAACCCCATCAAACTGACCAACGACGAAATGCGCGAGATCTTAACCGCCGCTGCTTGAAGTTGTGATGAGAGATAGTTGAAGGCGCTCAGAAGCAGGCTTATAATCAACTCTGAACTTGAGATGATTACTTTGCTGTGTGGAACCGTCGGTTCATGCAGTTGAAAGGTTCGGTATGGAAATCCTCGGCATTGGCGGCGCAGAACTCGTAGCGATTTTGATTATTATGCTGGTCGTTGCTGGCCCTAAGCGCATGATTCAGTGGGCGTATGTGCTGGGGCAGTATACCGCGAAGGCTCGCGCGATGTGGGCGGAAACCATGAGCTATGTGCAGAAAGAGCTGAACGAGGCAGGGATGGATGTTGAATTGCCCAAAGACATCCCCACCCGTGGCAGCCTTAACCGCGAAATTAGCAAGCAGGTGAATAAGGCTGTCGCGCCCATCAGTAAGCCGCTGCAAGCAACCATTGATGCGACCAAGGCGGATGTTCAGCAGCTTAAAAAAGATACGACTGTCACCGATAAAGCGCCGACAAAGGCAGTTACACCGGCAGCTTCCACACCCCCATCGACCACGCCTTCTTCGAACGGCAAAGCGGATCTCGGTACATGGTCAGCCGGCGCTAAGAAAGAATAGCTTACGCCGTGACTGTCACAGTTTCTCGTATCCTTGCTGCAATTTGTCGCGCCCGCTGCGGCGCGTCACCGATATGAGCCTCCGCTTGCAGCAGTTCGCCCACGCGTTCCGGCGCGACCAAATGTGTGATTTCATCTGCGCTGCTTAAGCTGTCCGCCAGCGGGTTATCCTGCCCTTTACGGATAGCTTCCCATGCTTTAAGACTGTGTTCACGGATAACTTCGTGTAATTCTTGGCGATCCCCGCCATTCCGTGCGGCTTCCATTAACAGGCGTTCGGTTGCTGCAAACACACCATAGGTCGCCAGATTACGTTGAATTCCCGCGTCATCAATACGTAACCCTGCAATCAGTTTATTCGCGCGGATCAGCAGTTCTTCGGCTGTCAAAAATGCCTCTGGCAGAAAGATGCGGCGGTTTGCCGAGTCATCCAGCGTGCGCTCAAGCAGATTGTGCGCCGCGTTATCCCACGCCACACGGGGCAGGGTTGCGAGATACCGCGCGAGACTGTCCAAGTTTTCTGAATTGATCGGGTTGCGCTTGAATGGCATCGCCGACGAACCCACCTGTGATGCACCGAATGGTTCCGCCCATTCGCCGAACGGTGGTGATTGCAAGATGCGAATATCAAAAGCGAGGCGGTAAATGGTCATGCCTAACCCCGCCAGCGCGTTTACCACATCCCAATCCTGCCGACGGGGGTAAGTCTGCGTGGCGATGGTAAACGCCTCTAACCCCAACTTATTCATGATCTGCGCTTCCATCTCGGTCGGGGTCATACGAGTGCCGGAGAGCAGTTCGCTGTACGAAGCACCAGTACCGACCGCGCCCTTAAACCCTTTACCGCGTATACTCGCCAGCGCACGTTGCAAGGCATCGTAATCAGTCAGCAGGTCTTGAGCATACCCTGCCAGTCGGTAGCCGACGGTTGTAGGCTCGGCAGGTTGCAAATGGGTGAATGCCATGCACACATGCTCGGCTTCGAGGTCGATGAGCGAGGCAAATTGCGTCAGTAGTCGTTGCGTATAGTCAATGATAAGGGTCATGCTTTCGCGCAGTCGCAGCGCTTCGGCGTTATCTTCAATATCCATGCTGGTCGCACCGAGGTGGATGATACCTCCGCCGACTTTTGCTTGTTCGGCATACGTGCGGATTTCCGCCATCAAATCGTGGTGGATCTTGGACTCGATCTCGTGCGCCCGTTCGAGATCAATTGCATCTTGGTGTGCCTGTAAGTCCTCGACCTGCTCACTACTCACCAGCCCTGCCGTATGTTGCGCCTCGGCCAGCGCTACCCAAATCTGTCGCCACAGCCGCCGTTTATGCGCCTCTGACCAGATCGAACGCATTTGGTCAGAACCATAGCGCCATGTAAATGGGCTGAGAAAAGTCTCGTGGGTGAAGGTATTGGTCATTGTGGATGTCCTGTTGTGTGGTCTAGGTAATATTAGCATCCGCAGTCATTTGTGAGTAGATTTAACTCGCTCAAGAATTGGATCACGAAATAACGGCTTGAAATGAAGTTTTCTGTTATGATCTGCCAAATTTTTCGCCCATAACACTAAAAATAGGCGGCACATGAATCCCATCGAAAAGTACAATGCGCGAGTAGATCAGTCGAATTCAATGCTCTGTATTGGCTTGGATAGCGACATCAAATACATCCCGCGCCAATTTCGCGATGACCCCTTCCCACAATTTGCCTTCAATCGCTGGGTGATTGAAGAAACACACAACTACGTCAGCGCCTATAAGCCGAACATTGCTTATTACGAGGCACGGGGAGATCGGGGCATCGCCGAACTTAAAATGACTCTCGACTATCTTCAAGAGCGGCATCCCCAAATCCTGACCATCTGTGATGCCAAACGCGCTGATGTCGGAACCATCAACATGGCTTATATCGAGTCGATTTATGAATGGTTCGGGTTTGATGCTGTTACTATTCACCCCTATCTTGGTAAGCAAGCCGTGCAGCCCTTTCTTGACCGCGCCGATAAGGCGCCCATCATCATCTGCCGTACCTCGTCCCCCGGCAGCAAAGATATGCAGGATATGGTCATTGATGGTCGCCCTCTGTGGCAGCATGTGGTCGAACAAATTTGTTCCGACTGGAATACGAATGCCAACTGTATGCTGGTTGTCGGCGCAACCTATCCACCAGATGTGCAGCAAGCACGCCAACTAGCTAAAGATATGACGCTGCTCGTGCCTTCCGTGACCGCGCAGGGCAGCACCCTCAAAAAAGTGGTCGAAGATGGAAAGACAGCCGAAAAGCGTGGCCTCATCATTAACTCGTCGCGCAGCATTATATTCTCCGATAACCCGAACGGGGCAGCCAAACGCCTGCGTGACGAAATCAACCAATTTCGCTAACTCTACCTGCAAATTCAGGTGTTATTACAGGGTGTTTCAACCGTCTCACGGGGAAATTGACAGGTGCTTGAGTGAATATTAAACACTGGATATAATCCCGCGCAGATGGTTTTTAGTTCTATTGAGTAAAGGGGAAAACGATGCGTAAATTTCTGGTAATGGTTCTGGCATTAAGCGCAGTCATGCTGCTTGGTGTCAACGCAGCGGTTGCTCAAGGAAGTATGATCACTGAAGTTGGCGATGGTGAAGGTGCTCTCGACATTATCGCGTGGGCAGGCTATATCGAGCGCGGTGATACCGACGAAAACTACGACTGGGTAACAGGCTTTGAAGCCGAAACCGGCTGTACGGTCAATGTCAAGGTCGCTGCGACCTCTGACGAAATGGTTTCGTTGATGAACGAAGGTGTATTTGATCTGGTGACCGCCTCTGGTGATGCCAGCCTTCGTTTGGTCTATGGTGACCGTGTGCAGCCCCTCAACCTCGACCTCATTCCAAGCTGGTCAACTGTGGATGATCGCCTGAAAGAAGCCCCGTGGCATACCGTTGATAAAGATGGTGACGGCACACCGGAACACTACGGTATTCCTTACCAGTGGGGGTCGAACGTCCTGATGTACAACACCGATATTTTCCCCGAAGCTCCTACCAGTTGGAATGTCGTATTCGAAGAGCAAACCCTCTCCGATGGCGAATCCAACAAAGGCCGCGTTCAGGCTTACGATGGTCCCATCTACATCGCTGACGCCGCCCTCTACTTGATGGCACATAATCCTGAGCTTGGCATCACTGACCCCTATGAACTCGATCAAGCACAGTTCGATGCTGTTCTGGAACTCCTTCGCACCCAGCGCGAACTGGTCGCTCGCTACTGGCACGATGCCACCGCGCAGGTGACGGACTTCACCAGCGAAGGTATTGTCGCCTCCGGTTCATGGCCGTATCAGGTCAACGTTCTCCAGTTCGACGGTCAGCCGATTGCCAGCACCATCCCCGAAGAAGGCGCGACCGGTTGGGCGGACTCAACCATGATGCATGTGAATGCGCCGCACCCGAACTGCGCCTACAAGTGGATGGAACACTCGCTGAATCCCAAGCTTCAAGGTGACTTGGCCTCGTGGTTTGGTTCCGTTCCGTCGGTTCCCGCCGCCTGCGAAGGCAACGAACTGCTGACCGAAGAAGGCTGCGCGATTAACGGCTTCGAAAATTTCGAACAGATTCACTTCTGGAAGACCCCCATCGCTATCTGCGGTGATGATCGTGGTGATGTCTGCCTTCCATACTCCGAGTGGGCGACCCAATATATCGCTATCATCGGCGGGCGTTAGCATAACGGTCTCGCATCATCGCTAGAAAATGTATTTTCGTAAAGGACGCTTGCGTTCCAGTTGGATGCAGCGTCCTTTCGTAATCAAACGTTTATGAGGTTCACTATGGCTTATAAATTATGGATTGATGGTCGCTGGACAGATAGCAGTGGCGGTCAATTAATGTCGATTGAAAACCCCGCCACCAACGCCAAGTTGGATGAAGTGGTGGATGCCAGCCGCGCCGATGTAGATGCCGCCGTCAAAGCCGCCCACACCGCCTTTTACGATGGTCGTTGGTCACGCTTGACCCCCGGCGAGCGCTCAGTCGCTATCTGGAAACTGGCTGATTTGCTGGATGCCAACAAAGAGAAGTTCGCCCGTGTTGAGTCCGATAATACGGGCAAACCCTACGAACTCGTTAGCCTCGGTGGTGACCTGCCGTTTGGCGTGGATAACCTGCGCTTCTTTGCCGCTGCTGCCCGTGATACGCACGGCTATTCGGCGGGTGAGTATGCTAAAGGTTACACCTCCATCTACCGCCGCGAACCTGCCGGCGTTGTCGCCCAAATCGCCCCGTGGAACTACCCGCTGCTCATGGCAATTTGGAAGATCGGCCCCGCCCTCGCCGCTGGCTGCACCATCGTCCTCAAGCCTGCGCCCACCACACCCCTCACCACCTTGATGCTCGGCGAATTGATTGCCGAAGCGGGTATACCCGATGGGGTTGTAAATATCATTAGTGGTGGCAATGACGCAGGCCAAGCGCTCGTCGAACACCCTGATGTGCGTATGGTCAGCCTTACGGGTTCTGTCGGCACAGGCAAAAAGATCATGAAAACCGCCGCCGATACCCTCAAACGTGTTCACCTTGAACTCGGTGGCAAAGCACCCTTCATTGTCTTTGATGATGTTGATATTGATGCCATCTCCGGCACCGCTGCCTTCACCAGCACCGTCAACACAGGGCAGGATTGCACCGCCGCCACCCGCGTCTACGTCGAAAAGAGCAAGGTGGGGCAGGCCACCGAAGCCATTGTCGAAGCCATGCGTGCCGTCAAGATCGGCCTACCCTATGACGAGGGTGTGCAAATGGGGCCGCTGATTTCTGGCATCCAGCGCGAACGTGTGCAGGGCTTCGTAGATCGTGCCAAAGCCAATGGCGCGAAGGTACTCACAGGGGGTGGCATACCCAAGGATTTCGGCGCAGGTTATTACTTCGAGCCAACCGTCATCGCCGATGCTGACCAGAAAGCCGAGATTATTCAGAGCGAAGTCTTTGGCCCTGTCATCACCATCAGCACCTTTAGCGATGAGGCCGAAGCTATCAAACTCGGCAACGATGTTAACTACGGTCTCGCCGCCTCGGTCTGGACGAGCGATGTCGGTCGCGCCATGCGGGTTGCTGCCCAATTGGAGTTCGGTACGGTCTGGGTGAATGACCATATCCCGCTTGCCTCCGAAACACCCCACGGCGGTTTCAAGCAGTCCGGCGTGGGTAAAGACCTCTCGGCAGAAGCTGTGTCTGACTATAAGATCACCAAGCACGTTATGATAAAGAACGGCTAATATGAGCGCACAATCACCCTCGGTCGCCATTCGTATGATGGACGTTTGCCGTCACTTTGGCGATGTCAAAGCGGTTGACCACCTCAACCTCGATATTTACGACGGTGAGTTTTTTTCCTTGCTCGGCCCATCAGGGTCGGGCAAGACCACCTGCCTACGCCTTATTGCTGGTTTCGAGCAGCCTACGTCCGGTAGCATCCTCCTGCATGGTCAAGAAATGACCGGTGTGCCCCCTTTCGAGCGTGATGTGAACACCGTCTTTCAGGATTACGCTCTGTTCCCGCATATGACAGTCGGTCAAAACGTCGCTTACGGCCTGATGATTAAAAAGGTGCCGAAGGCCGAAATTCAACGCAGGGTATCCGAAATGCTGGA
>JAPUDW010000438.1 GCA_027492915.1 Bacteroidota bacterium
AACGCGAGCAGGTTGTCGGTTTCGGATTTCGTCAGGCCGAAGGCGGGCATCTGGCGCTGGTCGGGGTGGAAGGCCGCAGGGTTCGCCAAGAACTCGCGCAGGTAATCGCCGCCGCGCATGGCGTAGATGTGCGTTAGGTCAGGGGCATACGCGCCACCTTGCCCGTAGAGGGTGTGGCAGCCTTCGCAGCTATAGGCTTTCCACACACCCATGCCAACAGCCGGTGCGGGGGGCATAGCGCTGGTGTTGGTGCTGGTCAGTACTGCCGCGCCGAACGCCACCACGCTCACCAGCAAACAAACCGCAAAAAAAAGGCGTGTCCCTGACATAAATAGGCATCCTAATTTTGATGAAAATATTAGAACGCGGATTGTAGCGAGGCGCTGCTAGAACCGCAAAATATAACGGGGCTGTAAGTGTTAGATAAGGATTGTTTGAGCCGTTGAGAACCTTTAAAATACTTTTTGAGTTTGAGATGGAGACTGCATGAAATGGATACCAAACAAACTTGCTCCGAATGCGGCGCTGTGTTGGATGGCGATATGACCTGTGAGAGTTGTTTTCACCAGATGTTGTTCTGGGAAAACGAGAACGCGGCGAATTGGGCGGTGCATCACCTGATGGTGTTGTGCTACTACCTACAGCATCCGACCTTATATTCGCAGGATGGTGTGACTGTGGGCAAAGGTTTGCTGACGGCGTTCGTCAAGGAAGGGCGTTCACCCGCCGAGATGCGCGAAGCCAACCGTGACAGGGTGAACTCCAAGAACCGCAATTGGAAGATTACCGCGCGACCGGATGACAAAGGTTCCTATGCCAACCCCGTGATATGGCGGATGTACGCGGCGGATGTGGTGCGCGGTGGCGAACCCCAGTACCTTGATAACGTTCGGTCGTGGGCAAAATCCATGTACGAGGATTTGGTTGCCACAAACAATATCTAAGCCTTCTGCCCGACTAGCGCAAACACCCGATGATGCACCGGCAGCGGGTCTTGCGGGAAGCGCGTGTGCAGCAGGTCAGCGAGTTCACGGTCGAAGGCCGCGACCTGCTCCGGCGGCAAACTCGCGCCCACACCCGCGCTGGCACGGATGCGCCCGCGCCATGCCTCATGGCTGTAAATGGGAAATGTGTCGTAGGTAAACTGCTCAAGGTTTACAAAGCCGTTTTCCGCCAGATGCCGTGACCACAGCGGGTAAATACCACTGCCGCCGCCCAGCTTCCACGCCGGATTGTAGGCTTGAATGAGATGTTCGGTCGCCTCGACCACATTACCCTTTAGCGGTATCCAGTCAAAGTGGGCGATGACGAGTTTGCCCTGCGGCTTGAGGATACGGTAGCACTCCCTCGCGGCTGCATCGCCATCGAACCAATGCCAGCATTGACCTGCTGTAACCACATCTGCCGCTGCATCCGGTAAGCCGGTTGCCTCCGCCGTTCCGGTGCGGTAATCAGCGGTTACACCTTCAGCCGTGCTCAACTGTTTGGCTTGGTCGAGCATGTTGACCGCTGGATCAATACCGATAACGCTGCACCCCTGCCGCGCGAACCCCCGTGCCAATGTGCCGGTTCCGGTGCCGACATCCACGAGTGATTGACCGGACAAGCCGACTCCATAAGCGGCGATTCGCTCAAAAAATGAGTCTGGAAAACCGGCGCGGTGGCGGGCGTAATCATTGGCGGTGAGGCCGAAGTCGATAGTCATAACAGCTACCTCAGATGATGAACGTGATGCGTTCTATTATGGCACAGAGGCACATTGACGCTCTAGTGACCACCGTTTATACTGTGAGGGTAACAACATCACCAATTGAGGAAATCGCTATGAGCGAAGTATCTGCCCCTATTGACCCAAAATTGCTTGAGATTTTACGCTGCCCGGTTGCTGTGCATTTCAGTGATAAAGGGGCTGACCCCGGTAAGCTGACGCTGGTGAAGGGCTGCTGGCTGGTGAGTGTCGACTCCGGTTATAAATACCCGATTCGCGATGGCCTGCCCGTGATGCTGGTGGAAGAAGGCGCACGCTGGAAAGACACGCCGGAAGATCAACTGCCCGTCCCGCCGCCGGCTGAGTAAGTGTGCCATACGCTTAGCGTGAGTGTGAATTGCAGACGGACAACAACTTGAACACGCTGCAATTCACCCCGATTTGTAGGGACGGAATATATTCCATCCGTGGCTTGCCCCAAACTTTTGATAAAGCATTATGTCACTTCTAAAACGCCGCCAAACTTTTGATAGCGCAATTACGCCGCACATCCCGCAGGATGCGACCTTTAACTTTGCCGCGCTGCTGCCGGGGCGTGCCAGCAGTCCCCACACGCAGCGGGCCTATTTCCGCTGGATCGACCAATATCTAGTTGACATCGCGGGGATGCAGCCCACCGAAGGCCGCGCCCGTGTGCTGCGGATGCACAGTTTACCGCTTCAAATATTGCTCGATAGCATTACCGCCTCGCAGCTTCGGGCGTGGTTGGGGAAGTTGGTACAAGCGGGGAATGGCAAGCAGGGTATTACACAGGCTAAAGCGGCGATTACAACGCTGGCGAGTTTGCTTTCCGAAGCCGAATTGATGGACGACCGCACCAGCGCCAGCCTCAAGAATGTGCATCCGCCCAAAGCCGAAGATGGGCAGCGCCCCGGTCGCTGGTTGTCCACCGAGCAAATTAAGCTGTTGATCGCTTCATCAAAGGCGATTGCTACTTCGGATAATCAGGAACTTCGCAACCACGTTATCACCTCGGTGCTGTGTACGATGGCCTTACGCCGCGATGAACTGGCGAATGCGCGCTGGGGCGACTTGTCGATGCAGAATGATCGCATTGTGCTAAAGGTACACGGTAAAGGCCGCAAGGTTGCCATGATTGATGTGCCACGCGCTACAATGACGCTGCTCATGCGGTGGGGGAACGCAGTTGAACCCGCAGCCCGTACACCCGACCCCAAATCGTTTCTGGTACGGCGCATTTGGAAGGGTGGCAAGGTCAGCAAAGGGCCGGTCACACCTGACGGCATCTGGTTCATCGTGTCCGAGGCAGCGCGTGTATCCGGTATCGGCCACGTCGCCCCGCATGACTTACGCCGTTCAGTGGCTGGTGCGCTGGAAGAAGCGGGTACACCCATCGAGAAGATCAGCCGGTTGCTGCGTCACTCCAACGTCGCCGTGACCGAGCGCTACCTGAGCCGTTTGCCGAAGCGCAACGAAGGCGGTGTGCTGATGAGCGAAATCCTCGGCCTCGAACCGACCGGCGCACCCGATTGGGCGGATGAATAACCCTGCTCTAGTAAATGAGTCAGTTCACTAACTGGCGGCTTTTTCAAGCTCGCGGGCGTGGCTGATAGCCCCCCAACCTAAACCCTGCTGCACCAGAGATGCAAACCCTGCCAGCGTGACGGGCAGCCAGATGACCACATGCACCACCAGCGCATAAGCATGGGCGGTTGTGCTGGGGACACCAACGGCCAGCAGCACTAGCGACACGAAGAATTCAAATACACCAATTTGACCGGGTGAAGCCGGAATGAGACCTGCCAGATTGACCACGCCCACCGTCAGCAGCATCGTTGGATAGCTGACGTTTAAGCCAAACGCGAATGATACCATCCAATAGATGCCAGCTTCGATCATCCAACCAGAATAGGTGCATAAAACCGCGCCGACCAAATTTACCGGACTGCGCAGCGCTTGCAGCCCTTCGATAACTTCATCCCCCAGCCGAATGACAAGTGTATGGATTCGCTCCGGCAGGATTCGCCCTGTGATCTGAAGAAGGCGGCGCAGGAGGTTAGGGCGGGAGGCAAGGACAAAGAAAACGGCAACTGCCCCAAGGAATAGGGGCGCGGCAATAGATGCCATTTGCTGAATTTCAACTGCTTGAATATCGACGAATAACAGCGCAATGATGATAAAACTCAACATGATGAGGCCATCAAGCACACGCTCGACAAAGACAACCGTAGCCCCACGGGCAATGGGAATACCCGTATTGCGTTGCAGTAGGATAATGCGTAATATTTCGCCAGCGCGGAAAGGATACAGATTGTTGCCCATATAGCCGATCCATACCAGCGGCATCAATGTGCGCAGCGGTACAGGTTGGGTTGAGCGCAGCAGGAATCGCCACCGCAGCGAGATAAAGGTCGAGCCTACAAAATAAGCCAGAACACAGAGGAGTATCCAGCCAATATTAACCTGTTGTATTTGCTGCCAAACTTCAGCGGGGTTCAAGTCGCGAAATGCGAACCACAGGAATACCAAACTAATGACAAGACCGAACCCAACGGCGAACCATTTGTTAATTTTCATCAACCACTAACACATTCTTGGGCACATATCTTATGCCCGTATTCTAAGATAGTTATGAATCTATTGTAACAGCCATTTGCCGGAGCAAACAGACTGGAAGGGATTTGGTTTGCTTGTATTTATGACGGGGTAGAGTACACTTTTAATAACCGCTGATGATGGTTTTATCGCCATCACTAGTCTGTGGAGGAGCGCCGACATATGAGTGATCAGCAGTCCCCAAACGACCCCAAATGGTTGGATGAGTTTGAAGAACTTGCGAACCGGCAGCTTGATTATGGTTCTTCTTGCGAACAGATTCACCCGATTGTTGAGCGTTGGTTTCAGAAGCT
>JAPUDW010000439.1 GCA_027492915.1 Bacteroidota bacterium
CGGTATGGCAGCGCACATGTTCTTTGACAATTTCCCGGCGGATGTGTGGGCATTTCTGGTCAACCTATACGCCGGTTATCTCATTCACCAACACCACTTCCGAGTGCCAGCTCTGTTCAAGCGCTGGACATTCCTGCCGAAATGGTCACTGACATTATTTCTAGCCGGGTATCTGGTCTTACTACTGCAATATGACCATGCGCAGCTCTGGTACGAGCGGTCGCTCGCCACCGGTGACATTGGCGCGGCTCAACAAGCCCTCGCACTCGATCCTACAAATGTGCTCTATCAGTTTCAAGTCACCCGATTGGACAGCGGCCTAGAAGCTGCTTATCGACTTGATCCTGTGATGAGAGAGAGTGGCAATCCCGCCACTTACGCCTTACTCACCTATGGGAGGTTCTATAAATGACCGAGGCTGTTATTTTGTTCATGTTCGTGCTTGCTGTGTTATTCGCCTTGTACCTGTCGTGGAAGTATTCCGGCGAGGCTATTAAACAGTGGTCAGCAGTCATTGAAAAGGATAAGCAAAAGGAGAAGAATGAGCATCGAACCCCGTAAAGGGCTGCTGGACGAAGCCGCGCCAGCACCACTTTCCACCTTTACCAATACGGTCATCAGCCCTGAAAACATTGCACTCGAAGAGCGCAAAGCCCGGGCCGTTGTACTAAGTCGCCGGGATAAACGGCGGGTTGAAGGGCGAATCACGGTCATTGAGCAATCATTGCGCGGGGCTGAATACCCGACCCTCCGTTTACTCTATCGAGAAGTACGCGACCAACTCAAGCCGCTCCAAGAAAGGTGGAATCAGTTGGTCGAGATGCTCCAAGCAACTCCCGACGATGAAACGCTAAAGGCTGCACAGCAGCAGCTCAAACAGGATGTGGAGGAGCCATATCACAAATGGCTCCAACTCAAAAGCCAACTGCGTAAACTGCAACCGCTTGTGACCGAACACCGCAATCTGGTCGAGCTGCTGAACGATCAAGTGCTGGCAAAGGAACGCGAGCAGATTGAACGCAAGTTGTCAGCCCAACTCAAAGCCGAGCTGAAAATTTACGAGCAATTGATTATCGCGTGCTGGAATCGGCTGGGCTTTAAGCATGAGTACGAGAAAAAGGGAAAGCGTAAGATCATCAGCGTTAAATTCTCCCGCCGGGTAGTGACAATGGATGCGCACTACTTCCAAATCGACACCGGTTACAAATCCATTAGTGGGAAATGGTTTGACCGAATGCCGCAAGGTGTCTATGTAGCTGAGCACCTGCTGCACGAAAAGACTTTGACCGAGCTTTCAATTACCTGTAGGCACCAAGTCACCGGTGTCTATGACAAACACGGCAATTCCGGCGCATGGGTTGTGGTTCACCGGCTGGAAGCGGTTGATGGCTTGATGAACTACGTACATTTCAACGATGTCATGCAGCGTTACCCGTGGCAGGATGCGAAGCGTCTGCCTGTTCCCATCGGTGTGAGCCACAACCGCACGCTGCAATGGGGCACCTTCACCGAAGTGCCGCACATGCTAATTGCTGGCTACACCGGCTCTGGTAAGTCTAATCTTGTTAATGTGATGTTGTGCTCGCTGATGCAAACACAATCGCCCGATGACTTGCGGGTAGTGCTGATTGATCTAAAAGGCGGGATGGAATTTGATATTTACAAGGACATTCCCCACCTGCACGGCACCATCGTTTCAGAGATCGACGCGGTTGAAGAAATCTTAGAGGATATTGTGGCCGTGCTTTACTATCGCATGGGCAAAATTCGAGGCACGGCAAAAGACATTGATGTTTATCGCCGCCGGAAACCCGATGAGTACATGCCGCGCATTCTCATCGTCTTTGATGAGGTTGCATCGGTTGGCGATCATGGCCCAACCTCCAAACAGATCCTCCAATATATCGCGCTTATCGGTCGTCTGGGGCGCGCACTCGGTATCCACTCATGGCTTTGCACCCAGCGCCCCGACACTAAAGTGCTTACCGGCGCGGTCAAAGCCAACATGACGGCCAGAATTTCTGGGCGCATGTCCACCGCTGCCGATTCCATTACTGTGCTAGGTAATGGTTCGGCTGCTACCTTGGCGGCTGTCGAAGGTCGTATGATCTGGATGCGCGGCCCCGACCCAATGCCCATCCAGACACCACACATCACGGAAGATGCAATCTATGAAAGCATCCACAAGGCTCAGAGCTTCAAGTCACCACCGCCGCTGCTTATTCCTGAGCGCAAGGTTATTGATGTGATCTGGACACCGGAAAAGATCATTGAGCTGTCGTTGGAGCATCTGGGCGGGAAAATCACATGGAAGGCCGTCTATGAAGCTGCTGGCGATTTATCGCAGTCACAGGCACGGGATCTTGTGAAAAGCATCTGGAAAATGGATTGTATCGAGTTTCAAGGGAAGCAGTACAAAGTCCAGACCGGGCAAAGCAATGTGCGTTTTCTCAGGGAGATTCCGTCAATCAATCCGTAGATTTTTAGATTTTGAGGTTTTAGCGCCTGTCATGGGACAAAACCTCTTTAACACCTAGCTTAATTTCTAGGAGGAACCATGAAGTCGTATTTCGTCGCATCGTTCGTAGCCCTGCTCACAGCCTTGGCATTAATCGTGTTTGGATTGTTCAGTAATGCGCCCAGCATGGTTATGTTTTCAGTCTTATGCAACATGCCGGTATTCATCGCGATCTTCTTCTTTGCGCTGGGCAAATTCAGTAACGCCTACAGCGTGGTGAAAAAGGCGGAGCATCAGCCCGTGCGTAATGAAAGTGGAAAGATCACACGCCGACCAGTGAATACAGAAATTCTAGGGTAACAAAAACCCCGGTAATGTGCCGGGGCTTTCTTATGTGTCACCGGTGCGTCACATGCTCCGGTCATTCAGCATTTGCACCCGCGCCATTTCGTCCTTATCACCTGCAAGCAAGAGCAAGTCATTAATCTCGGCTTTCAATCGTTTGAGATCAGCCACAGGATCAATCACATATTCGCGCCGTTTGATCGTGTCGCGAATTTTCCCCAACTCATACATTGCAAGCGATAACGCCAGTTTGACCTGCTCACGGCGGCGCTGGGCGCGTTTGCGACAGGTCGCACCGCAGTAGGACTGATTCGCAACGGCGCGGTTGTGTTTGCACTCAATACAATACTTTTCGCGGTCGCTGTGACTGGTCACTGTCACATCCGAACATAAATCCGCAACGTTAGGTGTCTGCTCGGCACCAATCTCGCGTTTAAAGCGCGGGTCGTCATACCAGTTCATTCAACCACCCCACTCTTCAATCTGAAGTGCAAGGGGCAATTAGCATAAGCTAGGCAGTATTCACATGAAATGTCATCAGGTATTTCAAAATGCTCACAGATACGAGGATTGGCTTCTGGGGGCTTTAGTCCAAATTGATTTGTATAGGCAGCAGTTCCCTCTTCAACCGTGACACTATTTTTCCCAAGCAAAATGTCATGGGTTCGAATCCCATTACCCGCTTCCTCGCTTTAGGCAATATAATCCTGTTACAGTTGTACTTCAGCAACAACCATAACCGTGCCCAAATCCATCAACTTTTGAATGAGTCTGCTAACCTCAACCCACGTGTCCATCCCTTGCTGTCACAAATAAACCATTAAATGCTGGATCTGCTGTAATGGGCTGGTGATCCTATCGAGAATCCATAACAAATAGTTCTACACGAGGCCGTTCACACTCTTAACGGTAGCTAGTCCAACTGGCACTGGATCGTCGACATTAAATTCTGTTGGGTGGTGAATGACCAAATCTTCACTCCGGTCGCGCATCAGTTTGATGAAGCGCCAATTGTCTTGAGTGATTTCGGCTTCGAGAAAATAGACGAAAGGACGTTAATGTCGTAATCGAACTTAATAAAGAACAGTCATACAATATTTGTCAGAGAAGACTTGGGGGATACGCCCAACATTTATGCTGACCCTATCCCTTTTACCCTTCCCAATTCCAGGCTTACTGTCGCAATTTCCAGTCACTTCTATGAAAAAAGACCGGATGATAAGCGGGACACCATCGAATCCGAGATGAGCATCCCGCTCACATCCTCAGACCATTTCAACCAAATCGATCCTATTTTGGAGGCAGTAACCAAACTCCCACCGAATTGAACATAAACATGTGATAACTCTATCTACAATAAGGCAGCGGTCACAGTCACTGATTGAGTTCCCGTCCGGCCTTCACGGCACACCAGAGCAACAGCGCCATCCATCAACGGCGTATCTGTATCTTCAGCATCAAACACCAGTTTGTCATTAACCCATCCTTGCAAGCGCTGATCATTCACTTGCAATGTCATTGTGTATGTTTCCCCAAATTGCCACTCAAAAGGGCTGGAGACCAGTACCTTTTCACCGTCCAATACTTTCACCAGTTGCACCGCATTGTCCCGCGTCAGCAGCATGGCATAGTAGCGCCGCAAACCTTGCACTCGCACCGCAACCCCCGCCGCTTCTGCCATATGCGGGGTAACATCAGCAGTCATCCGGTAATTCACCCATTCGCGCGTACCTTGCATGAGCAATCCGGTTCCCTCATTCTGTATCAAACGGTATGATTCGGGATACTGCCAATCCGGCGAATCCGTACTGTCCACCCACGCCCGCTTCCACATACGGCTGCCATCGCCGGGGTTTGCAAGCGTCACTTCAGGCTCTCCTGTCCACGTCAGGTAGTCCAGATAAACGCTGCCACTTCCGTCAGTGTCAGCGATCACCTCAATCCCTATCTCTGCAATAGGTGCGCCCTTCAAATCAGGTATGCGCCACTCGATGTTATTTTCATTATCTCTCAGTGCCGTTGTAGTTCCGGTGATGTACTGTATTTTGTCCTCAACGCCGTAGTAGCCAATCACAAGTCGCGCACTAACAGCATCTCCTCCCTCATTATGAATACGCGCGATTACAGTCTGCCCCGAATAAAGAGTCGGGCAAGCCAGCAAACTGTAACCTTTCATATCAATCGCTTCTGGCGGGATAAATGTTGGTGTACTCGCTCGTACAATTTCACCCGTTGCCAAATCGTGGTAATGGAAAGCTAAACTGCGCATCCCTGTCGCACTATGCCCTGCCACATTTTCCAATCGCAGTTTATCCCCTAGCTTCGCTTGAAAACCTTGAACCGATCCGGGCATCTCGAAATGAAACCGTGCACCGTTTTTCGGATGGATAGGTTTATCACCAGCCAGCGCCCGCCCAATATTCACTACTTTGTAGGTCTCAATAAGTGCATCACTAATCGCACTGCCGCCTTCTGCAGTCGGCAAGAACAGCCGGTCAGCCACTGGCCCACGCCAATCAGTTGAACCCTCTAGCGTAGCTAAACCATTCTTAATACCCAACAAACAACCCACATTTCCTGAATTACAATCCGTATCCCAACCTGCCGTGTTCACCATCATCAGTGACTTGCCAAAATCATCTTCTCCGTGCAGCAAACTCATGATAATTAAACCGTGATTCGGAACCATGTGGCAGTTTCCACCGAATTTATCGTACCCGTAATGCTGCTCAATCTGGTCACGCGTATCGTGCCAATCGCGAAATTCCGCGTGCCATTCTCGAATATCATTGATCATCTGATAAATGACCGAGTTGTTGGGAATGAGCTTAACAGCCGTATTCAGCAGCACATTAATATCTTTCTCGACATACGCTTGAGCCTCCATCGCCGCGATGACCTGTGCGCCATAAATCGCCTCACCATCGTGGCTAACGCTGCTGGCTCGCCGCGCAAAATCTGCTGCGCGTTCCGGGTCGCCGGGGCTTACCATCCCCCATCCGTCAATAAAAATCTGCGAACCAATCTGCTCAGCGACTACTTTGGAATTCAACGCAATCGAGCCGCTTCTCGGTGCAGGTATCCCCTGTTTCAGCCGTAAATATGCCGTGTGCTCCGTCGAATTCCCCAATCCCCCCCACCACAAAATCGTTTTCTTCTCGACGATATAATTTAACCAGCTTTGTCCGATTTGCTGCGGTGTCAAATCAGGTGTATTGCCATAGTCTGGCAGCGCCCGTAGAAACGTAAAGGTTCCGCTAATGTCGTCATCAGTCACGATCAGCGGCATATTAAGCTTCTCATGCACATAGCCCCTGATCTCACCCAACTCTGCCATTATCCGTTCATAAGACCACCCCTCAAACGGTCTGCCCAAATACACACCGATAATTTTGCCCAACACACCTGCATAAGTTCGTTCGATATAATCCTGCGGTATATTCATATTTATTCCCATCACATAATCAAGAATGCGTTTATCAAAACTGTAAGGGAATGTTACCGATTTTTCCGCATCCTTGCCGCAGACCAAATCTTAGATGATGTCCAATATCGAGAAACACCTGCGTGACCAAGAATCAGGATCATCTAGCGAGTGTTATTATCATGACCTTCAAAGTTGCTTAATCAAATAGCGCTACAATCATCTGTATATTGGTCAACCCAACAAAGGATTTAGTTCGTGTCATTTCAAATTGTGCATCACATGGCTACGCTCGATTCTTCCCCGAACCCACCAAACTCCCTGAAGGCAATCGAATTATGCTTGAAAGCCAACGCTGCGATCATCGAGGTTGACATCACCCCGCTTGCCAATGACGACTTCCTTCTGGTTCATGACCCTGAACTCAACTCTGAAACCACTGGCGAAGGCAAAGTAGGTGAATGCCTATCCGACCATGCTAAAACTTATAAATTAAAGGATCGTGCAGGTTTGGCTTCAGATCACCCGCCTGCTCTCTTAAGTGAAGTTGTCACCGCCTATTTAGCATCACCCGCCCAAAGCCGGCTTCAACTTGACTATAAATCGGTCTACCCATCAACCAGTGACGAATACTTACGCCGTTTGGCAAACATCATCGAACCCTTGGGGGATCGTGTCATTGTTAGCAGCGGTGCAGACTGGCATTTGCGCCAACTTAAACGCCTTGCACCGTGGCTGGATGTTGGATTCGACATCGGCTTTTACTTGGATTGGCGTGATACCTCGTGGAATCCTGAGCCTGAACATCCCCCTTATCAGCATGGTGTGTATGACTACTATGACGATCATGTTTTCGCCCGCAGCCGATTACTCCCTACAGATGCTTACTTAGCTCAGCGTTGTGAGATGCTCCTGAATCAGGTACCCTCTGCCACCATTTGGTATGTTAGCCACCATTTGCTCGTTCGTGCGCTTCAAGATGGTTTTAATATGGCGACATGGCTGCATCAAAACAATCTAAAGCTCGACGCTTGGACACTTGATGCCGGCAACCCGATTGCTGTCGCGCATGCCGCCATACTCAAAGATGCAGGTGTCGATCTCTTTACGACCAACACACCCATCGAACTGGCGCAATTACTTACGGAATAACCTAATGCGCCTCCACCTCATTCGCCACGCCGATCCTGACTATGAGAATGATAAATTGACCTCTGCCGGTGAATTAGAAGCTGCGGCCTTAGCGAGGCGACTTGCTTCGTATCATCTGGATGCAATCTATTCATCGCCCATGCCTCGAGCCCACATGACAGCCCAATACACGGCTGACTTACTTAAACTCAAAATCAACATCGAACCGTGGGCTATTGAAGTACAGGGCTGGCACTACCCCGCTATCGTGGAAGACGGTGAAGCTATACCTGTCTGGGACATCCCCGGCGAAATTCTGCGTGCTGATCCTGCCTTCTTCGACCTTGATCGCTGGTGCCATACACCTCCGCTGGATTCCCCGCGCATCCGCGAAGATTATGCTGCCCTCTCAGCATCCATCGACAAACTCGTTGCCCTATATGGCTACCACCGTGAAGGCCGCCGCTATCGGATTATCAATCACGACCGCCGTCAAATAGCACTCTTTTGTCATAACGGCACTGCCCTCGCCGTTTTGGCACATCTACTCTGCGCCCCGCCTCCGCTCATCTGGTGCAGTTTCTGGCACGCACCCAGTTCGGTAACCACCATCTTATTCGAGGAGCGCAGCGTGGAATGGGCAGTTCCTCGCGCACTTTCTGTGGCAGATGTTTCGCATCTTTACGAAGCACGTTTACCCGTACAACCGCGTGGAATTCGCGGCAACTACAGGTAGAGCTTTCAGCGATGTCAAGACGCACTGGACTATAGTACTCACCTCAAAACTCTCAATTTGCGCTATTCTTCACAAGGTTACAATGCATTAGGTTTTGTTTCCTTGTATAGCCTAATTGTGAATCTTTACGCATTTCAAAATTGATTTGAACTTACGATGAACCTATCGCCCCAATCGAAGATGAGTAGAAAGTATCACAAGTTGAACGACATCAAACAAGCACTCAGTTTTCAACGCATCCTCACCAAAGACAATGGTCGCAAACTTGTGATCGGCGGCACAATGCTGCTTGTAATCGGCTTTATGTTCCTTCTAACGCAGCCTCATGTTAGCTATTACCGTGTCATCGGCATCATCGGCGCAGTCGAGCTTTTTATCGGCCTCGTCATGCACCAATCGTTCGAAAACCCCAAATAGCACAAGCAGCTTCTCATTTCGCACAACCAATACTGTCTTTGCCAACCATTCAGAAGTGCTGTCCGCTCCCTTCAGGGCAGCACTTGGCATTGACGAACGAACGCCCCACCATTAAAATGCTCCCATTCATAAAGTGAAATAAATAGCTGTCGTATATCCTAAAGGCGAATGGGGCGAATTCCTGAACGCTAATGGCTGACAGCCTAACAAGGAGTTCAATCATGGCCGAAAATTTTGTTATTGAGGCGGAATCGCGACAGATCGTTGGTAAAAAAGTAAGCCAACTGCGCCGTCAAGGTATTGTTCCGGTTACTATTTACGGGCCAAAAGCCGCCCCTGTGAATCTTCAGATTCCATATCGCCCGCTTCAACTGGCTTTAATGAAGGCTGGTGGTACAAACCTGATCTCGATCAATGTCAACGGCAAATCCACACCGGTACTCGCCCGTGAAGTTCAGCGTGATATTCTCCGCAACGACATCATGCATGTCGATTTCTTCGCCGTAGACATGACCGCCAAGATCACCATTGACGTGCCACTGCACTTCACCGGTGAAAGCGCTGCTGTCAACAGCAAGCGTGGTATTCTGGTCACGGGTCCCACAACCATCTCAATTGAAACCCTGCCCAGCCACTTGATCAACCAGATTGAAATCAACATCTCCGACTTGAACGAAGTTGGCGACTCGATCCACGTCCGCGACCTCAAGCTGGACTCAGAAATCACCGTCCTCAACGACCCCGAAGAAATGATCGCTCGTATTTCGCAGCCGGCAGCCGCCCGCTCTGAAGAAGATGCAGCCGCTGAAGAAGCAGCCGCAGGTGAAGTTGAGATCATCAAGAAGGGTAAAGCTGACGAGGAAGACGCCGGCTAGTCCCGCTCCAAATCTGCAACCAAAAACGGGACGAATACACGTCCCGTTTTTATTTCCCATTTTCTGCACAAATAAAAAGGGCGGTCTTGCAACCGCCCACTGTTCATCAACCTATCGAAACGATGAGCCTAGCTCGTACCGTTCGCACTTGCATCGGGCATATCCGGTGTCGCGTCATCCTCGCCGCTTACTTCAACTTCAGGCTCAGCAGTCATAATCGCCACGCCCACCACCTCATCGCCGTCATACAAGTCCATCAGCGTGACGCCTTGCGTGCTGCGTCCTGTTTCACGTATCTGGTTGAGCCGTGTGCGTAGCACAATACCATACATCGTAATGAGCATAATATCATCATTCTCATTGATGCAGCGTACACTTACAATCGGGCCAGTCTTTTCATTACGTGCCAGAGTTCGCACGCCTAATCCATAACGCCCCTGCTGCCGGTATTCGCTCAGTTCCGTCCGTTTGCCGTAACCATTCTTCGTCACCACCAGCATATGCGTGTGGGCTTCATCCACTACATCCATACCCGCAACCATATCGTCATCGAGCTTAATCGCATGAACGCCACCTGCTGGCCGTCCCATCACGCGCACATCAGACTCATGGAAGCGGATGCTCTGGCCGCCTTCTGTCACGAGAATTACATCTTGGTCACCGTCCGAGTACTTCACCCAACCCAGATAATCATCAGGCTCAAGTCCCATCGCGATCAAACCGCTCGGTCGCACCGCGGCAAACTCATCGAGCGTCACGCGCTTAATGCGTCCGCGCTTGGTCGCCATCACAAAGTGACCGTCCAACTCAAACGAGTCAACCGGCAGCACCGCTGTAATCTGTTCATCAGCTTCCAAATTCAGGATGGTATGGATCAATGTACCCTTATTCGAACGTCCCGTTTCAGGGATATGGAATGCGCGTTCCGAGTACACTTTGCCCTTATCGCTAAAGAACAGCAGGTGCGCAAGGCTGTTACACGCGAAGATGTCCACCAGCGCATCTTCTTCCTTCGTTGTCATCCCTGTGACGCCTTTACCACCACGTCGCTGCGCTCGGTAAGCCGATGCCGGTACACGTTTGATGTAGCCACGCCCCGTCATCGAAATAACAACTTCTTCTTCGCGTACCAGATCAGCTTCGTTGAAGTCTGTCAGCACACCATAAAGAATTTCGGTATTACGCTCGTCGCCATACTGTTCCGATAACAGTTCCACATCCGCACGAATCAACGCAAGAATCTTTTCTGGCGAAGCCAGCAAGTCTTCCAAATACGTAATCCGCATCATCACCTCGTCAAACTCTTCCTGAATCTTCTGGCGTTCCAACGCCGCCAACCGTCGCAGTTGCATTTCCAAAATAGCGACCGACTGCGCTTCACTCAGGTCAAACCGCTGCATCAGGTTCGTACGCGCCGAATCAACATCGTCCGCTGCGCGAATGGTTTGGATAATGGCATCAAGGCTCGAAAGCGCCTTCAACAACCCTTCCAGAATATGTGCCCGTGCTTGCAATTTCCGCAGTTCAAATTGCGAACGCCGCACAATCACGTCATAACGGTGCTCGACATAAATCTGGAGGCAGCGTTTCAAACCCAATGTGCGCGGCTCATTATTCACCAGCGCCAACATCTGGATACTAAAGCTGCTCTGCAAGCCGGTATACTTATAAAGTTGGTTGAGTACAGTCTTAGGCTGTGCGCCGTACTTCAACTCAACCACCATCCGCATACCATTCCGGTCAGATTCATCGCGTAGGTCAGAAACGTGTGGCAATCTGCCCTCACGCACTAACTCGACAATCCGTTCGAGAATCAGTGTCTTGCTAACTTGGTACGGAATCGAGTTAAAGACAATCCGGTAGCGGTCGCCTTTCATCTCCTCGAACTCCGCCCCTGCCCGCATAATCACCCGCCCCTTGCCTGTCGCGTAGGCTTCTTTCAGCTCATCGCCCACTACAATCTGCGCGCCGGTCGGGAAGTCCGGCCCGTGTACAAACTGCATCAGTTCATCCACCGTAATGTCATCAATCCGGTGATTGTTATCAATAATGTGGATAATCGCCTGTGAGAGTTCACGCAAGTTGTGCGGTGGAATGCTTGTCGCCATACCAACGGCGATACCACTCGCCCCGTTCAACAGCAGGTTCGGCAAACGCGACGGCAGCACACTCGGCTCTTGTGTCGTACCATCATAATTATCAACAAAGTCGACCGTATCCATATTCAGGTCGGTTAGCATTTCTTCCGCCATACGTGCCAACCGCGCCTCGGTGTAACGCATCGCCGCAGGGCTGTCACCGTCTACGCTACCGAAGTTACCCTGTCCGTCAACCAGCGGATACCGCAGCGAGAAGTCCTGCGCCATACGTGCCATCGAATCGTAAACTGCCGTATCACCATGAGGATGATACTTACCCAGCACATCACCAACGATACGAGCGCTTTTCTTATAGGCCGTATTCGCCCGAATACCCAGATCGTACATCGCGTACAAAATTCTCCGGTGTACCGGCTTCAAACCATCGCGCGCATCGGGCAGCGCACGCGCCACGATCACGCTCATCGCATAATCGAGGTAGCTCCCACGCATTTCTTCATTGATGTTTACAGGACGAATTTGACCAATATCCACCATAGCAGCTTTTATTCCCTGAAACTAATCAGGCGAGGATTAGCCATCGCCCTTATTTCCCAAATCGAAGCTTGGACATTATCCCAATCGCTTGCCAACATATCCCAAATGAAAGTAGGCAAATGACTGCTTTCAACCTTTAAATTATACGATAAAATGGCTTAAAAAGCGAGGGTATCGCAATTCTGTATCCCAAATGCTAATAGATTTATCCCAAAAAGATTGGGAAATCCCACATGAGTCTTTGCTCATGTTGTAAAATGTGGGAAATAAACGATAGGCATATATCAATGCACCATCAAACAATCGTACATAACCACAATATCCATCATAAATCTGCATCCAAACATGCCTCTAAATGTGTATTAGTCGTACTGTTTTTGCTCATGGTTAGCTTCCATCAACCTGCCCTCGCCCAAGATGACAAAACGGTTTACGTCGAAATCTTTGCTGGCCTAGAACAACCACCTATTTTCGATGCGCTAATGAATCTCCTTGAAACAAAAATCGAAGAAAAAGGCTTTTCATTATCCGTTTTCTCAGGCATGGTGGACGAACGACCAGAGAATTACACGCTTGCGGTCAATGTACATCAGCAGAGCGCGAAAGCCTCAATCCTCTTTCGAACTTCAAGAGATGGTGAACTCTCAAAATCGCCCATTCTGTATCCAGATGATATAGGACCTTTATGTTGCAACGGGCTTAAAGGCTTTATGTTCAACACTTTTTCCATTAATGCGGATACTATGGATGGAATTGCAAGTTTCATCGCAGGTCTTGGTCTCTATCAGGTTGGCGATTATGAAGGGTGTGAACAAGAACTAAGTTATGCATACGGGGCTGTACCGCCCAGTTCGATTGACAAAAGCGTCAACACTATTCAAAGTTACATCAACTTCTATCGAGCAAATTGCGCCATAATGCGCGATGATCTTGAAATGGCAATGGAATTACTTGCATCCTCAAAACCTATTGGATCAGTAATTAATCTTGCATGGGTATATCTCCAACTAGGCGAAATCGACAAAGCACTCGAACTCATAAAAAACTTAGAGGCGTATAATAATTGGGATTTATTAGCCCGCCGCGCCCAGCTCTACAACCTCGCCTTCCGCTACGATGATGCCATCATCGACCTCAACACCGCCCTTGAACTCTCCCCTGCCGACCCTACCCTCTACACCCTGCGCGGTCAAACCTACCTGCTCCTCTACGAATGGGATGCCGTTCTCGCCAACTACAATAAAGCCCTAGAACTCGATCCCACCTACGCAGATGCCTTTTACTTTCGCGGTATCCTCTACTACTCGATCCTCCAAACCGGTCAGGAGATGTACACTGCCGCCCTCGCCGACTTCCAGCGTTACCTTGAACTCGCGCCGGATGGTGCATATGCCGGCGAAGCTGCCCGTTACGCAGATGACATCCAAACCCAAATTAACGCACTCAACAATTAAACCTTATCAATTGACTGTAAGGGCGCAAGGTTTGCGCCCCAAATATACCTACAATATTTGCCACCAAACCATTTCCTAACCATCTACCAACCCTTCACACTCAATTTCTCTCTCATTTCGGTTAGCAAACTCGTCGCTTAAGAGTTACATTTTGGTCACCCTTAACCCAAACATGTGTGCTATTCTATTTTTGGTAGTGGTCAACCTACAGCAGATACACAGGCACAAACTTTGCTTTTATAAAGCATGTCTGTTTTCCCTTTTGCCATTATCCATAGCTTAACAAGCGCATATCGATCAGCAACGACAGCGGCGGCACACCTATAACCATTTGCCGCCAAAGATTCGCAAAAATGAGGGAGTGAATTTGACTGTAGACTAACTTTTGCAGCAAACATTGCAGCAGCAGCCCCACTTGCCTTTTGCTGCATAGCTTCTGCTTTTGTCTGGAAACTTGAAACTTGTCACTTGCGACTTAAAACTACTGATTGGCAATCTTGGCGGCGGCACACGTATTGCCAGAATCGCCACGCTTTTAGCCGGAGGAACCGCCGAATTGGCACAAAAAAGTCTTTGCCATTGCCGAAATCTATAGTGCCAATTTTGCCAAAGGTCATCAGTGAAGTTTCCGTTATAAACCCTTGGCTTTTCGCTCTTCCTTGGCCTGCTTGGCGATTCGTATTACAGCCTTGCCATAAGCTGATGACTGGAGACTGAAAGCTGACGACTTTGGATGGAGCTAAAAGCCAACCGCTAACTGCCAAAAGCTACCAATATTTGCAACATTTTAGACTTTTGCGACATTAGTATCTGGCTATGTACACATTGAACGGCACTATAGCGTTCCCATTTCAAATGATGTACAACCTTATCCAGAACTATTTTTCAAATCCCGCTTGGAGCATATATGAGAATTCTGCGTAATATTTTGCTTGCTTTATTAGTGGTAGTCGTCATCATCGCCCTCGGTGGTGTCGTCATCTTCAACCGCTGGACGCGCGGCCCGCTGCCCCAGCATGACGGCGAAATCATCATCACATCCGGTGATAAAACCAGCGGTTCACAAACCGTCAGTATCACAGGACTTACCGATAAAGTTGAAATCATCCGCGATAGCTGGGGCATTCCTCAGATTTATGCGTCCAACACCCACGACCTTATGTTTGCGCAGGGCTACACGCAGGCGCAAGATCGCTGGTGGCAGATGGAATTCTCTCGTCACATCGGCAGTGGCTCTATTCAGGAACTCACAGGCGCGAATGTCGATGTGATGGGTCGGGATGTCTTTATCCGCACGGTCGGCTGGCGACACGCTGCCGAAAATGATTACACGGTCTATGATGACGAGAGCAAAGCCGCCCTGCAATCTTTTGCCGATGGAGTCAACGCGTACATCCTCAACCGCCCTGCCGGTCAGCTCGCCTTTGAATACAATCTTCTGGGGGTTACTGGAGTCAATATCGACATTGTGCCGTGGACACCGATTGACTCGCTCGTCTGGGCCAAAGTCATGTCGTGGAATCTCAGTGGTAACCGCGGTATGGAACTCATACGTTCCGAACTCTATGCCAAGCTCGGTCAAGAAATGACCGACAAATTCCTCCCCCCCTACCCCTTCAATCAACCAGACGGTAAAAAACCAACGATCTTGGAGGCCGAAGACTTACCAATCAGTGATACCAGTCTCACCACAGCCTCCACAGTGGATACAGCAGGTATCATCGGTGTTTCGACCACACTTGCCGGTAACATCACCGCCAATAGTGACTTGTTCCGCGACCAGCCCGCTATCGGCAGTAATAATTGGGTCATCAGCGGCTCACTCACGGAATCCGGCAAACCCATTCTCGCCAACGATCCACATCTTGGCATCGGTATGCCCTCCATCTGGTACGAAATCGGTCTCCACTGCCAACCCGTCAGTGATGCCTGTCCGTTCGAGGTTACTGGCTTTGCCCTTCCGGCTACCCCCGGCGTGATCATCGGTCACAACGCACGTATCGCATGGGGATTAACCAATGTCGGGCCGGATACCCAAGACCTATACACCCTCAAGATTAATCCTGACAACCCACTCCAATACGAGTGGAATGGCGAATGGCGCGATATGACGACCCGCGAAGAGGTCATTCGCGTCGGAGATAGTCAGGAAACCACCACAATTACCGTTCGTGAAACCCACCTCGGTTCCATCGTCAATGACAATCAGTTAGACGAAGATGGTAAGCCGCTCGGCTTCAACAACGATGACCCGATGGCTTTTAAGTGGACAGCTACCGCTGAACCCGGCACCATTCTCAAAGCAATTATTCTGCTCAACAAAGCCTCCAATTGGGATGATTTCCGTGACGCCGCCAGCTACTTTGATGTCCCTGCTCAAAATCTGATCTATGCCGACATTGATGGCAACATTGGTTATCAAACCCCGGGTCGTATTCCCATCCGTGCCGAAGGTCATAGTGGCCTCTTGCCAGTAGACGGCACGACCGATCAATACGAATGGAAAGGCTACATTCCGTTTGACAACCTCCCGCGCATCTACAACCCGCCACGTGGGTACATTGCCACAGCTAATCAGGCGGTCGTCCCACCCGAATACTATGACCAGCTCATCGAGCAAATCGGGGGTGAATTTGGTGAAAACAGTAACTACTTTATCAGTCAGGAATGGTCATACGGCTACCGCGCCGAGCGCATCAACGAGATGATCAACGCGGCCGATAAACACACGCTTCAAAGTGTGCAAACCATTCAAGGCGACGACAAAATGGTTAGCGCTGAAGAAATCCTCCCATCGCTTACATCGCTCGATTTCGGCGATCAAAAATATAACGACGCCCGCGATTGGCTGCTCGATTGGGATTACCAGATGTCAATGGATAGTCAAAAAGGCGGTCTATACGGCTATTTCTGGGTCAATTTGCTCAAGAATCTGTTTGATGACCAGCTTGGTGATATAGGCGTAGCGGATGAAGGCGATCAAAGCATGTGGGCGGTTCACCTACTGCTCGAAAAGCCGGATGACGAATGGTGGGATGATGTCAATACCGCCGACGTAACCGAAACCCGCGATGAGATCCTCATCCGCGCCTTCCGTACCGCCTACGACCAAATTATCACCGAGCACGGTGACAACCGGGACAATTGGGCATGGGGTAATCTGCACACTGCCACTTTCGTCAGTGACCCACTCGGTCAAAGCGGTATCGACCTCATCGAAAACATGGTCAATCGTGGCCCGTTTGAAGTTGCTGGCGGGCCGGACATCGTAAATGCCACTGGCTTTGACACCTCGGCCGAAAACTTCGACGTTGATTGGCTGCCATCCATGCGCATGGTGATTGACCTGAGCGACCTCAACCAGAGCCAAACGATGCACACCACCGGTCAAAGTGGTCATCCTTTTAGCCCACATTATGCCGACATGGTTGACTCATGGCGTAACATCCTCTATCACCCGATGCTCTGGTCGCGTGATCAGGTGGATAATGCAGAAGTCAACAATCTCGTCCTAGTCCCCGGCTAATGAACTAGAATCAAAAGGGGCATGATGTTTATATGCCCCTTTACCGTTCGTATCACTTTTATTTGGTCAAGTATTCGTGGATCAACGATTGGAAATGATGAACGCCATTTTCCCGCAGTACCGAGAACCGTCCTTGGTTATACACATTGGATTTTAGACCCTTTTGCACGTTCTCACAGATTTCAATATCTTCCTGCTGAATTTGGTCGCTAAACGCAATAATCTGTTGCATACTGTCCCAGCCTTCACCCGTTCCCGGTTGCTGAAAATACCATTCAAAAATGGTCAAGGTCTTGTCCGGCCCAAGCGGTATGATGATATTGATTGACGTGTTATCAAGATACACATTCAACATGACATTCGGGAATATCCAGTAATAAAGAGCCTCAGCCTCAGCCTCGGTACGCACGTATCGCCTGTCACGCACCTCACCTTCAACCGGTCGTATCGGTGCATATTGAGATGAGTAATAACGGTAGGTATCGACCCTATATTGGTCGTAGTCCAGTTCCTTAAAGAGTCCTGGATGGGCAATGGGTAGGTGATAACCCTCTAAATAGTTATCCACGTACACCTTCCAATTACAGTCGATAATGTAATCCCGCCGTTCAACCAAACTCATTTTGCTCAGGTCGAAACCTTTGCTCAAGATCTCGGTTTGTATCGGGCCATAAATTTCGTTCATCGGTTCCGCATTCGGGTCAAGGTTCACAAATACCCACGGCCCCCATTCTTCAACCCGAATTGCCGACAAACACACGTCTTCCTTCTTCCAATTCTCCACGCCCTCGAACTCAGGTGCGCGGGTCAGCTTGCCTTCCAAATCGTATGTCCAGCCATGATACTTACATTGAAGACTTTTCCGGTTGCCCTGTCCTATCGCCACCGGCCCAGCACGGTGCATACATACGTTGTAAAAACCGCGCAGTTTTTCGTCCAAGCCACGTGTCACCACCAACGGCTGTCCAACAACTTCACATGAGAAGTAATCGCCCACCCGCCTCACTTGGTCAGCCCGTCCAACCGGTTGCCACGTTTTATAGAATATCTTCTGCTTTTCCAGCTCTAGTATGCGTGGGTCGGTATACCATCCCGCAGGTAAAGTCTGTGCTCGCGCCAGATTATCAGTAGGCACAAATCTGTTCAGATCCAAAGGTTGTTCGAGCGATTCAAAATTCAAGGGTTCCATAACAGCTCCGACTAATCAACTTGGGCGAACGATAAAAAAGCAAAGGGAATGACATGCGCCATTCCCGTCTATTCAGTTTGCTTGTAATCAAAGGTCATTTATCAGCGAGGGCAAGTAGGCAAAGCATATAGCAGGAACGGGGAAGTTCCAGCGTATAAACCGAGATGTCCAATGACTCAACCATTGTGGCATCCAATCAAATCGAGGTAGTAGTCACCAACTTAAAACACAATCCGTTTCGTTGCCAACAAAAACGCCAACCCTAAAATAGCCACATTCATGAATAAAAAGATCGAGATAAACATTCGCTCGACTGCCGTCATGCCGAGGAATAATTTCTGCACCTTTTGTTCTTGGTCGTCAACAATCTCTAAGCCGATATCACCTTCAAAATCGAGGCTGTCGTCATCATCAATCGAATTATTACGAAGTTCGTCTAACATTACATGCCCCCACGACCAGATAACTTAATCAATATATCCGTAGAATAGCCGAGAAGCGGGGTACTGTCAATTTACGCGTTTCCATACACCGTCCGCCAATCGGAAAATAGCCTCACCCTGTTGTACCGTTGCACCCTCGCCTATCATGACGACTGCTCGTAAATTGATGGTTCCATCGGTTAGCACTTCTGTTTGCGCCGAAGAAACCAGCATTTTCCCTGAAGGCGTGTTCATGTTAAAACGCTGATATGCTAGGTTACGTGCAGCCTCATCCCGTGTATCGTACAGCGCCAGATAATTTGCCTCATCCCGCTTTTGCAAGAGTTCTTCTTCAAGAGCCAACCGCCACGACAGATAGTCGCGCCAGTCTAGTCCGATCTGCTCAAGTGATTTACCCGTGATTTGAGCTAAAATATCGATATTGGAATTCGGTTGTAAATTTCCGAGTAATTGTCCAACTGCCGCTGCTCCATAGTTCGCCGCCAGACTACTTACGACATAACTTTGGGTATCAACCTGTAGCATACTACCCACCAACCACGAGACAATTGCTTGTCGCAAATAAGAAGCATCTGTGGGGTAAATCGGTTGCAAATTATTGGAAGACTGCAACACTAAACGGTCAGCTATCTTTTCCGCGACCGAAAGCTGCGCATCCATATCAAATGGCATATCGGAACGAGCACGTCGTACATAGGGTGAAGGAACTTGTAAACGCCACTCATCACCGGCTGCCCACGCTACCTGCAAAGCCTCGTCTGGCACAACTTCGATTGTCAGTTCAGGTATCGCAGAGCAAACAAGTGCTGAACAAGCCGCCTGCATCCATCCTGCAACTTTTTCTGCCACTGCTTGCCCGAACACTTTATCGACCATTTTGTAACGCACGGTCACGTTCTGGACTTTCTGAACTTCTAATTCTCCCCAAAAAGTATAATCTGACGGTACATGACGCCAGCCATCTTCATAACGCCAATAAAACCACACGCGAGTATATGGGACGCCGTTTACAATTTCCTGCACACTCACCCGTGCCCGTGTCCGTTCAATCACGATATCAGAAATTGTGCCTGAAAGCTGCACGCCATCTTGCATTTTCAGGTCTTGGTATTGGTTAAAAATCTGCTGTTGAACTTGTAGCCAATCTGCCGAAGCACTACGCTGTATCGCTGAATAACTGGCATAATCACCTAATCGCAATGAGGTAACCTCCGCGTCAACAGTACTCCGTAATGCCTGCTCGATTTCCTGATCAACCGAATCCAACCGCCATACCACAAACGAAGCTATACCGCCTAAAACCCCTATAATTACCAATAAAAAAATGAATAAGCGCAGCCGTGCCGCACGACGCTTTCGTTTTGACTCCGGGCTTTCGCCCGCCCTTTGAACGCGCGTCTTTTCAGCTTCAATTTCCCAGTCGAAACGCACACCCATAACTTATCCTAACGCTATATCACCAGCGATGACTCGTTCAACCTGACCGTCTACCTTTTGAATCAATAAGGCACCGTCATAATCAACCGACTGAGCCACCCCTGTAACTTCTCGCTCTGCAATTTGTACCTGCACCGACTGTCCCAAAGTCAGTAACCGATCTTTCCAAGTATTGAATACTTCCTCACGACCCAGCCTTGCCGACCAATAATCGACATTTGCCATTAATTGCTGTATCAAATCAAGGCGTTCTATTCGCTGTCTTAAAACGGTTTCAATACTGATAGCCTTATGCTCCAGCTCAGAATTCGCAAAATCGATCCTCACATTAATACCCATCCCTAGCACCACACCAACTAGCTTGCCGTCTTCCCAAACCACTTCCGGCAGTATACCGGATACTTTCAATCCATTCAGCATCACATCATTAGGCCATTTTATTCCGACTTGATCCAAGCCTAGCCGCTTGACCAAATCATAAATCGCCAGCGCTCCCAACATGGTGACCTGTGCCAATGCATCAGCCTGCGGATGCAAAATCACTGACACAATCAACGCACTTTCGGGTGGAGTGTGCCATATTCGTCCGAGCCGTCCTTTACCCTTCACCTGTTCCCCTGCCACCACCACCGAACCACTGGCAGCTCCTTCGGACAACCATTTCAGCGCCTCATCGTTCGTGCTGCCAATTTGCTCAAAGTAGCGCACAGGGCGGGGGTGAAGTCGCTGGATTAAACTTTCTTTGCTCAAATGCATTGCATCAATTCCTGTTCAACCTGCTGATTGTAGCACCTTTAAATACGCTGTAGAACTACCAACCCGTCTGTAAGATTGCTATACTGTCTTGTATCAAATACATTGAGCAAGATCGCTTTTCTAGAAGGACTCGTCCGGCAAAACTATGGATCATCTTTACACCCCTTGGCGTATGGCTTATATTCGAGGTAAAAAAAAGATCGTCGAAGACTGCATCTTTTGCCAGCTTGCAACTGCTAATGATGACAATCAGCAGATTATCGCCTACTCTGAGCATGTGTATGTCACACTCAAAAAATACCATTATAACAACGGTCATCTCATGGTGATTCCGTATGAGCATGTCGATAGTTTGGAAAAACTTGCGCCCGAAGTCCTAACTGACCTAATGCTTACCACCAATCGGGCGTTAGCAGTCCTTCGGCAAAATTATAATCCGCCCGCATTTAACTTAGGTGCGAATCTGGGTACTGCTGCCGGTGCTGGGATTGCTGAACACTTCCATTTCCACATCGTCCCGCGCTGGCCGGGTGATGCCAACTTTATGGCAGTTGTGGGCAACACCCGTGTCATTCCGGACACGCTTGAAAATGTTTTCACCGAGCTCAAGGCGGGTTGGCAATCGTTATTTCCACAGGAGTCTACTTCATGACACTCGACAAATCTCTGCGCGATGCGGTTATCCTCAGCAGCGCCCGTACACCACAAGGTAAATTCCTCGGTTCACTTGGGTCACTCACTGCTGCCGAACTCGGTCAAATCGCCGTAAAAGCTGCCATCGAACGGAGTACAGTGGATACCAACCAAATTGATGAAGTGATCATTGGCAATGTTGTCAGTGCGGGTGTCGGCCAAGCGCTACCCCGCCAAATTAGCATCGGAGCAGGCATCCCTGAACACGTCGGTGGCAGCGTTGTCAACAAAGTATGTGGCAGCAGCCTCAAAGCGGTCATGCTCGCTGCAAATGCAATCAAAGCACAGGATGGTGACCTTTACATAACCGGTGGCGTAGAAAACATGAGCCGCGCCCCTTACCTGAATGACTCAATTCGTCAGGGAAATAAATACGGTGCTGTTCAATTGCGCGATGCCCTGCAAACTGATGGCCTCTGGTGTGCTCTTTGCGACTGGAGTATGGGCAGTGCCGCCGAGTTTATCGGTGAACAGTTCGAAATTAGCCGCGACGAAATGGATCGGTTCGCCTTACGCAGCCACCAGCTTGCTGCCCAAGCAACCGACGAAGGCAAATTCCAAGCCGAAATAACACCTGTTGTCATCAAGTCTCGTAAAGGCGACTTGGTCGTTCAACACGACGAAGGAATCCGCCGCGATACCACGATTGAAGCACTCAAGAAACTACCACCCGCATTTAAACCGGATGGGAGCGTAACCGCAGGCAATGCCCCCGGCATGAACGATGGTGCCGCTGCATTAGTAGTTAGCAGCCGCCAATATGCCGAAGATCACAATCACGCACCTGTGGCTCGTGTAGTGGGTTATGCCCAAGCCGCAGTCGAGCCAAAGTCGATATTCTATGCACCGGTCAAAGCCATTCCACTCGCGCTTCAACGGGCTGGCTGGTCAATGCAAGATGTAGACCTCTTCGAAATCAATGAAGCCTTCGCTGCCCAAGTTCTAGCCGATGTCGAAGGATTGAAACGCGGTGGTTACGAACTGCCATTGGAAAAATTAAACGTGAACGGCGGGGCCATCGCACTCGGCCATCCATTAGGCGCAAGTGGTGCGCGTGTGCTGATTACACTGATACATGCCCTACAAGATCGTGGGTTAAAGCGAGGTATTGCCGCGCTATGTTTAGGTGGTGGTGAAGCGGTTTCCTTAGCCGTCGAGCTAGAATAACCCTTTCTTTAGGGTACAGGATAGCCTTCTGTTGGTTTAACACGTGGTAGAGTGAACACAAATGTAGTCCCTTTTTCGAGTTCACTCTCCACTCGGATTGTACCACCGTGCGCCTCCACAAAACCCCTTACAATCGCGAGTCCCAAACCAGTTCCACGCCGGCCATCGTGTGTTTGAGCACGAGATTGTTCGCCACGATAAAAACTTTTAAACACATTATCTAAGTCACCGGCTGATATATAAGAACCGGAATTATGAACGCTCACTTCAGGCTGCTGGTTACGTTCGTTAGCACTCAAAGTAACCTCGCCACCTGCAGGCGTATATTCTATAGCGTTATCAATCAGGTTGTATAAAATCCGCTGAACTTTATCCGGCGCGATATACAAGACATCTACTGCTGGATCAACTTGTGCCGAAAGCCGAACGGATCGGGCTTTGGCTCGTGCATTCATATTGCTGAGCGTATCCGAAACCAAATCACGCATAGAGGTTTTTTGGCGCGCAAGTGGAATATGTCCGGTATCGAGTTGAGCCAACTCAAACAAATCATTGATAAGCTGCCCCATATGGGTAATCTCATTTTGCATATTTTGCTGGTAACGGCTAATGGTTTCCGCATCACTCACGACACCATCCATCATCGCCTCATTCATAGCGCGGATGGCAGCCAGTGGTGTCCGCAGATCATGCGATGCCCACGCGATGAGGTCACGGCGCGTCTGTTCAAGCTGTCGTTTCTGTACCTCAACTGCTTCCAAATCAGCCGCCATTTGGTTAAACATCTGGGCTAAATGGGCTAAATCATCATTGCCCATGACCGGCAGCCTCACTTTCCAATCCGCCCGTGCGAGCGCCTGCACCCCTTTGGACAATTCATAGATGCGCTCGTGCAAAGTTCGAGCAATAAAAAATGTCGAAACCGCCGCAATAATCCCTGCAAAAACCAACAACCCAGTCGTTAGTACCAAATCATGTTCTTTAATAAACATCAAACGTGCCGTAATCCACACATTGATGAATACCAGCACGACCGTCAAAATAATGATCGTAAATAATGACCCACGCAGACTCAAAAACCGTTGCAGCATCCGTTGGTGATACAACAAATAGGTAATGCCAACAGTCACTAACCCGCTGCTGCCCATATATAAAAACAAATTCCGAATGTCAGCCATTGGGGGATTAAGTGTGGGCACCACAACCAGCATCGCCAGTAGAAAAGCAACCACCACTGCTACCACGAGCTGAATAAGTGGAGAAATCCTCATAACTCTGGCTCGAATTTATAGCCAACACCCCACACAGTTTGGAGGTAAGTCGGTTGTGCAGGATCAGATTCAAGCTTTTCACGTAATCGTCGAATATGCACCGTCACCGTGCTTTCATCGCCGTAAAATTCATAACCCCACACTTGATTGAGCAGTTGTTCGCGGGTAAATACCTGCTGAGGATGCCGTGCAAACAACCACAGGAGGTCAAACTCACGCGCTGTCAAAGTAATGGGCTGCCCCTTCAAAATTACTGATCGCCGAATTGGATCAACCTGTAAATGCTTAAACTCAACAGGTTTTTCAGCCATTTCATTATCGCTACCTACCCGCCGTAATACTGCTTTCACCCGTGCTACCAATTCGCGTGGGCTGAATGGCTTGACTACATAATCATCAACACCGAGATCAAAACCAGCTAAGCGGTCAACCTCATTCCCCCGTGAAGTTAGCATGATGATCGGAACACCACTTTGTGTCCCTGCATATTCAGGCGCATTTCGAACCGTGCGAGCAACTGAAAATCCATCAATCCCACCGGGCAGCATAATATCGAGCAGGATTAAATCAGCATGTTTCTCGCGCAGCAGCGCCAATCCGCTTACGCCCGTATCAGCCTCAATAACGCTGAAGCCGTCAACTTCTAAATAGCGGCGCACCACATCGCGGAGGGTCGCTTCATCATCAATAATACAAATCGTTTGTGTTTTTGACATGAGGATTATTATAGTTTGGGTGGATTACAAAATGATTACACCAAAACAATCTCATGGAATTTTAAGTGGAACGGGCATCACGAAGGCATTATCAGGCGATGTGGTTGGCAGTCGCATCAAATCTTCCGGATTATACCAACCCACGAGAATACGATACGTTCCCGCTGTTATCGGTTGCTCAGACCTAATCTCGTGCCGTGTAACGAACGTTTCACCCGCCTGCCAGTATCGCGTGGGCAGCATAGGTGGCGCGTCACCCTGCCCTACCAAATTATTTTGCTCATCAAGTGCTTGCACAAAAACCGTGTAATTCGCTGGCAGCGTCCCTAATGCTCGCCACGACAACGTAAGTGTATTTCCATCTAAATGGTAGCCGCTCAGTTCGATTACGCTACCAAACTGAACATTCTTGATCTCAACCACATCAACAATGTTTTGTGTTACAGCGTTCGGAGCAAATCCACCCGCATCCAGCATCACACTGTTTAAGGGCTGGCCATTTTGGTCAACCGCGGCGACTAACGCTTTAGACTCATAATCCCACCACCCAACCTGTATACGCAGCCTCGAAATACCTTCGCTCAAAGCATCTAATGGGATTGCATATGTATCAGCATAAATGGCATCAGCATTCCATTTTGAAGTTTGCAACCGCCCTGCACCGGGGTAACTATCGACCTTTCCAATAACGCTGCCATCATCCAATGTCGCATGAAGGTACAAACTGTAATCAGTCACTGAAGGTTGAATGACCTGCCAGTAAACAGTTACAGGCAGCACATCACCGGCAAAATATCGTTGATCCGGTGCATCGTAACCAACCAAAGCTACATCCCCAAAACGGGCATAAACTGAACGCACAGTATCAGGTACACGCTCAATCGCCACAGGGGAATCATATGCAGGCGCAATTGTGGCAAATGGTACAATCAGGGCAAAACCTGCCATTACGCAAGCAGTGCCATAATAAGCATTATCGACTAACCATTTTGGCACAAACGGTCGCACCCAATAGCGACCAACAGCAATCAGCCCCGCGGCAAACAAAATTGAAATGGCTGAATTAAACGGGAATAACAATCGCCCCTGCGATGCATAAGTTTGTGATGTCCAGGCAGCAACGCTCACCGTCCCCGCCGTTATAATCAGCGCAAATAAGACTAAACTAATTCGTCGATCTAACCATACCCTATTTTCAACCTTCAACAACCATATTTCACGCGAACGCCATGTCATAATGACTACTGTCAACAAGCCCAACAAACTAAGCACTGTCAGCGCATCCATCACATCATAAAACCAGCGGAACGTCATAATGTTGACTGCACCGAACAACGCCCAATATGCAAATCGAAATCCTTGGAACTCGTCCACCAGCGTTTGCAAACTAAACCCACCAATGCGCGGCCCTGCTACCGCTACCATCGTTTGTGTCCCGACCAGTTCACCGTACAGCATCACATTGCGTAGATACCACCAACCAGCGACGACGACCCACACACTGCCGATCAAAAAAATGAACATGAAAAAGCCGCGCCATTCCAACCTTGAGAAAAGGTTTTGCCCATTCCGCATCGCGTAAAACTGCGGTCTTAACAGCACCCACACAGCCGCTAACCCCACAAAAGGCATTAAAACCAGACCACTGAGCTTAGTCAAGGAAGCCAGCGTAATCAGCAGCGCTATCGCAAAACTGCGCCGTGTTGAAAACTGCACTTGCTTGATCATCACGACCATCTGCCAGATCACAACACTATTGAAGGCCGTCACCAAATTATCATTATTTGCCGACGAACTGATAAATAGAAACATGGGATTAAACGCGGTCAAAACTGTCGCTAAAATCGGTAATGCTGGCTGCCAGACACCGATCTCACGAGCAGTCGCATATATAGCAATAACCGTCACACATGCGCACAAAATGCTAAACAATCGCACAATGTAAACGGCTAGCACACTTCCTTGCAAAGCAGGGTGTGGCGTATCATGCAAAACGAGGTTCTTATTCCCAACATAACCCGGTACGCCAGCTACGGCATGAGGGTTTGCCTGTCGAACCGTGTCAAAATCACTGCGGTCTATACCACTGACGAGCAGCGCCCCAATCAGGTAATAAAGGGGTGGTTGGCTGCCTTCCTGTTCATATGCCGTTTTCACACCCGGCTCCTGTACCGGCAGTTGTCCATTATTGGCAATCCAGTCGATCATACCAATGTGCCACAGTTCGTCAGATGCTTCGAGTGGCGGTGTTGCCCACGTATAAATGCCGCATAAAATGACAAAAGCCCCAAGTATGATGACAAGGGGCAGATTGACTTTAAGCCGAAAGTATCGGGATATGCTGTTCATAACGAGACATTCTAGCCAGCTAGCTATGGCTCGGCAAGTTCGAAAATCTGCTGATTAGCCTACGCATCACCACTTTGAGTGCTTAACGACACAACTTTAAGAACCTTCGGCCAACATTTGACGTGAATTCTCGATGTAACTCAACGATTGATGGCGAAAATACGTGTTATACAATTCGGCGTAGTGACCACCCGTTGTCATCAAAGCCTCGTGGTTGCCCTGCTCGATAATCTTTCCTTCGCGCAGCACAATGATGCGGTCAGCACTGCGCACGGTGCTCAAGCGGTGAGCAATTAATATAGACGTAGATTGAGCCAAAATTTTATCGAGCGCTTCTTGAATTTGCGTTTCGGTAAATGGATCAATGCTGGCGGTAGCCTCATCCAGAATAAAGATTGGAGGCCGCTGCAAAAGTACACGCAGCAAACTCACCAACTGCCGCTGCCCCATGCTCAACCGAGCACCACGTTCCCCCACATCGGTCTGCAATCCGTCCGGCAGCGTTTCTAACCACTCACCGCCACCAATACTGCGAGCAACTGCTTCAACTTCCTCGTCGGTTGCATCCATCTTGCTGTAACGGATGTTATCCGCAATCGTTCCACTAAAGAGGAATGGCGATTGAGAAACGATACCCAACTTACTGCGGAACGATTGCACATTTAAAGAGCGTATATCACGGTCATCAATGAGTAACTCACCGCTTTGAAATTCATAAAAACGCGCGATCAACTTAGCAATCGTGCTTTTCCCCGCGCCCGTGTGCCCCACGAAGGCGATACTCTCACCGGGTCGAATGAGCAAACTGAAGTGATCGAGAACCGGATTATCTGCTTTATACTCAAACACCAAATCTTTAAACTCGATTTTCCCATAGAGTTTCTCGGTTGGCACATCTGCAATCTGGTTGACCTTATTCGTCGAGTCAATCAGCGCAAATATACGTTCTGCTGCGCTCAAGCCCTGCTGAAGTTGTCCCCAAAAGCTTGCGAGATTGATAATTGGGAACCAGAAGCGATCAACACTCTGAATAAACAAATACCATGAACCAACATTGATCGTTCCGGCTATTGCCGCCATCCCGCCAAAATAAATAATCGACGCCGTACCGAAACCCGAAAGAATATTCAAAACGGGAAAAATGAGTGCTAAAACATAGCCGCGTTTTAGGTTAATCGAATACGAGAGTTTATTAACATTAACGAATTCATCATAAATCAAATTTTCACGTCGGAAGTTTTTAGCAATACTAATCCCCGAAACACTTTCTTGAATATTGTCATTTACCGCCGCCATCGCCCGCGAACCTTGCCGCCCGACAATCCGCGACAGATGACGGAACACCAAGGACATACCGATAAAAATGGGCAACCATAACACGACAACGACGGATAGTTCGACTGACCGCGTCACCAGCACGACACCCAAGATGATGAGTTGAACAAGCTGGACAAAAATATCCGTAAAAATGACCAGAATATTGCCAAATTCTTGCGTGTCGCTGGTAATACGGCTGACAATTTTTCCCGACTTGTTATCGTCGTAAAATCCAAGGTCACGGTTTACAGCCGCCGCGAATGCATCACTCCGCATTTGCCCGATGCCTTCACCAATCAAACGTGTAATCATTCGACCACGCCACCAATTAAGCAAGTAATCAATAATCGCCGCGATAAACAAACCACCAAGCAGCAAGAGCAGAGGTCGATTGTCATCTTTGTTTTGCAGCAAGTCGATTGATGAAGCAATCAATACTGGAAAAACCGAGCCTAATAACGAGAAGAAAATCAATAAGGCAATAATCGTCCACAACGTGCGTTTTTGATGTGAGAAATAGCTGCCAATGCGCCGCAGCAAGTAGCTATCGCTGTATAAACGGTCATATGAATCTTGGTTGAGTGAATTAAACATGCCCGTATTAACCTTGCACTGTATCTGATTGCGGCTGAGATTCTTCGTAACGCGCGAATATCCGTCGATACGAATCGGACGATGCAAGCAGTTCTTCGTGTTTGCCCTGTGCGACCACTCGCCCTTTCCGCAGGACAACAATATGATCAGCCCATCGAATTTGGGACAATCTTGCGGTGATCAAAATCGTGGTTCGCCCCTTAGAGGCCGCCCAAATCGCCTGTTGAATCCGGTCTTCAGTCGCGCTGTCGATGGCGCTTGTGCTGTCATCCAAAATAAGGATTGGCGGGTCTGTCAAAAATGCCCGTGCAATTGCAATCCGCTGCCGTTGACCACCGCTCAATGTCACGCCGCGCTGCCCAACAACCGTATCATAACCTTCAGAAAAGCTCTCGATAAACTCATGCGCTTGTGCTTTTCGGGCAACATCCTCAACTTCGGCCTGCGTTGCTACCTGTTTACCAAAACGGATATTATCAGCAACCGACCGACTGAATAGAAATATATCTTGTTCGATGATACTAATCTGCGAGCGCAGTGATGCCAAATTCCACTCACGTACATCAACGCCATCTACCAGCACCTTACCAGAGTCGACATCATAACTCCGGTTAATCAGCTTCGTGATTGTGCTTTTACCCGATCCTGTTTGCCCGACAATCGCTACCGTCTGACCCGGCTCAACCGTAAATGAAATATTCTGAAGCGATGGGTTATTGTCCGTATAGCCAAAGCTTACATTTTCAAAAGTGATCCGCCCGGTGATAGTTGCCGTCTTACCACTCTGGTTCTGATCAAGATCAGTCTGGGCATTGATGATGCTTAGAATACGCCCTGCCCCCGCATAACCCAGTGCAACTTGCGACAGCGAACGCAGCGATGAGTAAACTGGAAACTGGTATAGAAACAGCAATCCTAAAAAGGTGACGATTTTACCCTCATCAATCAAGCCTAATTCATACAAGTAGATCGCATGAATTAAGCCCAAGATCGTCAACATGGATAACAGCAAAAATGAAATATATCGTGCCTCGATATAACCTTGCTTGATAAAAAACCCACGCACTTTGCCTACTAACAGGTTAAAACGTTGAATTTCCTGTTCTTCGCGCGCTGCCCCCTTGACCACCTGCAAGCCGTCAAGCGTCTCAGCCAAATGGGCATTCATATCGCCAAAAGTAGAACGCACTTGTTGGGCAATCGGGTTCAGTGTCCGTACAAAGCGATATTGAGCAAAGAAATAAAGTGTCAAAAACACAGCAGGAAGTAGGATCAAGGAAGGATATATTGTTGGCGCTACAAACAAAGGCACAATTAGGAAAAAGCCCGAACCGATAATCAAGTTCATTCCGGGATTCATCATCAAATTCATCTCACGCACGTCGTTGGTAACTCTTGCCATAATCTCACCGACGGGCTGCATGTCATGAAACGCCATACTTTTACCGAGCAAGCTCGCATACAATTCATCGCGCACATCACGCTCAACGCGCTGCGAAAATGTTTCTGCGCACAAATTACGCATCAGTTGCAAACACCCACGTACAAACTGTGACAGGATGAGGCCAATCGTGGCGTTTACAATCACATCGGATTGATTACCGGCTAATACTGCGTTCAGGGATACACCAGCATAATAAGGCACAGCAACTGCCAATGCCGCATTACTAAACGCGCCTATAATCATCAAAATTCCGACAAGTGGATGCCGGATAATGTGTGAAAGAATGAACCGAAATGGGTTTGTATGATTCGTTTTGAACGGAACGTGAGCAATAAATTCAGCAGACATAGTTAATCACATATTCTATTTGAAATAAACCGAGGTTGAACAACTTTGTGCGGCTAAAATGAGCATAACCAGACGCTTATGAGACCACAGCGTCTATTTATCCTAGCACACCTGTTGCAAACGATATAATGCCAATCCACCTATAAAAGTTTGTACAAAAGTACAATTGAAACTAGGGAATAGCGATTTGATCGAGTAACAAGCGGTCACTGCCATCTGATAAAGCTAATCGTTGACCAGTCTGCCAGTCATACACAATCAATGCTAGCTGGTAAGTGCCAGGCGCAATCGGTTCGGGTAAAGCAATTGTCCGGTAATCAATGTAAATCTTGTCCGGTTGCATAGCTACCGTGTCGATAGTTTCAGCACCGTAATGTGAAATCGACCCATCAACTTGTGCCACAATATTGCCGGTACCATCAAGTAATTGTAAGCTTATAGAATAATTTTGTGTGGGTGGTTGTACTACCCTCCACCACAAGTGGACATTAACAGAGTCATGGGTCACTGAGGCAATGTCCGCTCCCCAAAATGGCATTTCGCTTCCGAAAACTTCAGGTGTTTTCCACGGCGGTGCAACCATGAGCTGAACCAAATAACACCAGTAGCGATTACAATCTCCTAAAACCTTTTGTACAGGGTAATCAGGTTCAAGTTTAGCAAAATCGGCCTGAACACCCTCATCAAACCAATCGACTGTGGTAAACCAAATACGTCGTGCTGAACGCCCTTGTTCGATATCCTCGGTATGCAACAGTGAAGAGGGTAAATAATGCGCCATCTGCCACAGCACAACATTATTCGCCATATCACCCTTATCAATTAGCATAATGTCCTCGGGTTGTGACATACGAGCAATATCTTGATAAATTGCGCGGTGTGGAATGCGGTTCAAACCAAATTGTGAAGGCAATGACCACAAGCTGATTACGGCAAAGGCTATTAATGCTACCCATTGCACCCTACGTGGGAGAGCTGAGAACCCGACAGCAAGCGCCAAAGCGAAACCAATCGACAAATAAGTAATATAACGCGGCGTATATACCGCAAACATCATATTGATAAGCAGTGCAATGATCGGTACAGCCAATGCCCACGCTAAAACAAGCCAGTAACGTTTTTGCTTCCAGCTTCCGATAAACCCAATCCCTAATAACAACAAATATAATCCCGGCTGACCACTGCTCATCAAGTTAATGAGGTTAACTATGGCGTTCAATGTTGTCGGCTCGGTTGTGCTGCCAATACCCGCAGCGCCGCGTGCATTACCAAAATTCGACTCAATTGCAATCAGCGTTTTGACCTGATGAATAATTACCGGGAACCACGGTGACCATAGCAAAAACGCCAGCAACCACGCGCCAACAATTTGCTGGAACATCTTACGATTGGGTCGTGCGATAAAAATCAGATATATAAATTGGGCTGCCACCAAAAATATCAAAAAATAATGCTGGTATAGCATCCACGCAACCGTCAGCCCATAAACGAGTGCAGCGACTAGAGTTTGTCGTTTTAACCAACGTCCAAAACACCACATAGATAATGTGGCAACCAACATATTGACCGCATACGGACGAATTTCAAGCGCATACGTAAAGAAGTAGGCATTTACACCCAAAATCACTATCGCAAATAATCCTATTCGTGCTGATTTAAACCATGTTCGCCCAATCTGGTATACCAGAGCTAAATTGAGTATTGTTGCTAAAACGCTGTAAACTCGTGCCGTAAATTCGCCCGTGCCAACAAATTGCTGCCACAACCAAAACGATGAAAACCACACCGGCGCGTGCACGTCCTGCATAGCCTGATACCACACCGTATAAGTTAGATCGCGGCTTGTCGTCCGAAAAGCAATTTCCTCATCATCCCGCATGTAACGGTATTGGATGCTGTCAACATGAAATGCCGCCACCATAAAAATAAGCAGCAATCCAAGCAACCAACTCCGTTTTGAGTTCAATACCATCTACGCTACCTCATTGTTGAAATCGCCATTTGCCGCTACAGTCTTGGCATACAATTAACAGCGTCAACCCTACAGGGGGAAATATGCGTCCAAAAGTTTTCGTAAGCCGGATTATACCTGAAGCCGGATTAAAGTTAATTCGCGAAGCTTGCGAGGCCGAGATTTGGCCGGAAGTCATGCCACCGCCTTACGAACTGCTCACCGAAAAAGTGCAATCCGTGGATGGCATCCTTTGCACTCTCAATGACCGAATTGACTCGGCACTAATTGAAGCCGCCGATAGCCATGTCAAAATCTTTAGCCAGATGGCAGTCGGCTACGACAACATTGATGTGAAAGCGGCTCAATCACGCGGCATCCTCATCGGCAACACGCCCGGCGTACTGACGGATGCAACCGCTGACATCGCGTTTGCTCTGTTGCTCGCAGCGGCACGACGCATCGTTGAAGGTGTTGAATACATCCGCGAAGGCAAATGGCGGACGTGGGAGCCATTGGCTTTATTAGGTGCGGATTTAAGCGGCGCAACGCTCGGCATCATTGGCTTAGGCCGCATAGGAGAGGCAGTCGCTCGCCGAGCCAAAGGCTTCGACATGCGTGTTATTGCCTACAGCCCCAGCAAAAATGCTGCTGAAGTAGCGAAACTTGGCATAGAATTGGTTTCGATGGATGAATTACTCAAACAATCTGACTTTGTATCCATCCACGTCCCGCTAAATCCTCAAACACGCGGCATGATTGATGCGACCGCCCTCAGTAAAATGAAAACAACGGCTATCCTCATCAACACGGCGCGTGGCCCACTTGTTGACCCACAAGCTTTATACGAGGCGGCACAAAATCACAT
>JAPUDW010000440.1 GCA_027492915.1 Bacteroidota bacterium
GCGCTCATTTTGAAAGTGGATGTTCAAGGTTCACTTCAACCTATTTTGGATGGCTTGAACAACATCAGCGGCAATAACAAAGATGGGATTACTATCCGCATCCTTTCCGCTGATGTGGGTAATATTAGCGATAATGACGTTAATCTCGCTAGCGCATCAGGCGCTATTATTCTTGGCTTCTCAGTGAGCGATGATAACTCTTCCCATCGCACTGCTGACCAAATGGGGGTCGAGATTCGGCACTACAACATCATCTATAAGTTGTTTGAAGATGTTGAACTGGCACTTCAAGGTATGCTCGAACCAGTCTATGAAGATAAGAACATCGGTATGGCTGAAGTGCGGCAGATATTCAAAATTCCGCGTATCGGCACAATTGCCGGTAGCTATGTTCGCGAAGGCGAACTCCGCCGTAATGCGAAAGTACGGGTAAAGCGCGGTAATAGAATTATCGCCGAGAATTTGACCGTATCCTCTCTGAAGCGTGAAAAAGATGATGTCCGCGAAGTTCGTTCAGGGTTTGAATGCGGCATCAGTTTGAACAACTTCGATAATTTCGTGGTGGGCGACCATATGGAATTCTACGTTAGTGAACGTGTGAGTTAATATAAGCTCGAAAACGTAGTTAAACCGGCATGGGGGATGATACTTACCCCGTTAACAGGGGGCTATTGCCCTCTGTTTGTTTAACAGCCGGATGTAAAGGAGCAGAACATGTCCATTAAACAAGATCGCATGTCAGAACGTATTCAAGGGATTTTGAGCGAACTCTTGCTCAAGGAAGTTTCTGACCCGCGTTTGCAACATATCACCGTTACCGAGGTAAAGCTCGATCCTGAATTGATGTTTGCTACGATTTACATCAATGCCCTTGGCGACGAAAGCCGCGAACCGCAAGTCATGGCCGGTTTGCAGCGAGCAAAGGGTTTTTTACGTCGTGAAGTCGGCAAGCGTATTCGTCTGCGCAATTCACCAGATCTTGTTTTTCATTGGGATAAGACCTTGGCTCGGGGTGAAAAAATGCATCACCTCATTTCATCATTAGATATTCCTGCTGCGCCGCCAAAACCCGTAATTGATGAGGTAGCCGATGACGACGAACTGGAATGAGGCTGTTGTTGCGGTTAAAGACGCTGACTCGATATTGATCGTCACCCATCTAAAACCGGATGGTGATGCAATCGGATCACTACTCGGCTTGGCAATTAGCCTCCGTGAAATGGGAAAGCGTGTTGATGCAGCGGTCGATGGTGGCGTTCCACTCTATCTGCGCTTTATACCGCAGCAATCGACGGTGATTACTGATTTGGCTCAGGGGCAATGGGATCTGATGATCTCGGTTGATGCCAGCGACGAAGAACGCACAGGTGAAGTAGGAAAATACGGTCGCGCTCATAGCACAACTGTAATCAATCTTGATCACCATGCGACCAATACCTACTTTGGTAATTTACATCTCGTTGTGCCGGAGGCAGTCTCGGCGAGCGAAGTTGTCTTTGATTGGCTCTTACGGTTTGAACATCCTGTTTCCGCAGAGGCTGCTACTGCGCTTTTAACGGGCTTAGTGACGGATACATTGGCGTTCCGTACCAGTCACGTTGTTCCGCGTACCTTAGCAGTGGCTCACCAGTTGATGTTAGCCGGTGGCTCACTGGTAGATATTATTAACCGAACGATGGTTAGCAAGCCGTTGAGCGATATTCTATTGTGGAAACAAGCTTTCCCATCCGTTGAATATAGCGAAGGCATTATCTCAGCAGTTGTAACACCGGCAAATATACAAGCAGTTGGTTTAGCCGAAATGTCGGATGCCGGGCTTGTAAGCATGTTGGTTGGGGCTGATGAAGTGCATATCGCCATTGTATTTAAAGTCCAAACCAACAACTCGGTTGAGATCAGTATGCGTAGCAAAGTTGGATACGATGTCGCGGCAGTGGCCTTCGCTCTTGGCGGGGGCGGGCATAAACCTGCTGCTGGGGCAACAGTTATGGGAACACTGGAAGAAGTGAAAGCACAGGTAATGCCCATGTTGCAAAATGTTGTCATGCAAGGGAAGCAGGTCAGTGGCTGAAGTATCCGGTTTCTTAAACATCAACAAGCCGCTGCATATGACAAGTCATGATGTGGTTGGGAAAATACGCCGTGCGTTCAAGCTCAAAAAAGTAGGACACGCTGGAACACTCGACCCGTTAGCGACTGGTGTGTTAGTGATTTGTATAGGCAGCGCTACCCGCCTCAGCGAATATGCGATGCAAACCACCAAGAGCTATCGGGCACGGGTGTATCTCGGTGCAACCACTGATACCTATGATGCAGAGGGGGAAGTGCTGCAACGGTGTGATGCGAGTCATATTCAACGCACAGATGTTGAAAAGGTGCTTTCCCCATTCTTAGGCGACATTCAACAAATGCCACCGATGTACAGCGCGATTAAGCAGGGCGGTCGCAAATTGTATGATTTGGCGCGTGCCGGAGAAATGGTTGAACGCGAAATGCGACCTGTGCGGATTAACGCCTTAGAGATTGCGAACTGGTCGCCGCCGGAGTTTACACTCGATGTAACGTGCAGCGCGGGTACGTATATTCGCAGCCTCGCTTTTGACATCGGCGAAATACTTGGTGTCGGTGCGCACCTTAGCGGTTTGGTGCGACTCGCAAGCGGCGCATTTAACCTTGAAGGTGCAATCGACTTGGATGTGTTACTGAACAGCGACCATTGGCAAGCGAATTTAGTCAGTCCGCAAGCCGCGTTAGCACACTGGCAAAGAGTTCAACTTACCGCTGCGGAATGCGACCATATCCTGCATGGTCGAACTATTCCACAGACATCCTCAGCGGGTGAATTAGTCTTTGCTTATGCGCCTCAGGGGCAGTTAGTCGCTATTTTGCGTGCAGACAGTGGAATGTGGCGACCGCATAAGGTATTCTCGGAATAAGATTCAATTGTCTGTTAAAATACTCTCTACTTAGCGAATCCACACTCTACGGAACAGCCATGACGCATGTTTATGATCTTGCAGATGTCAATTTGCATGAGCGCTCGATTGTGACAATTGGTGTTTTTGATGGCGTACATCGCGGTCACCAATATCTCATTAAGAAGTTAGTTGAAGAGGCCCATTCCAGCGGGCGTTTAGCAGTTGTGCTGACATTTTTCCCGCACCCCGATGTCGTTCTGCGCGGGTTGCAGGGGCGCTACTATTTAACCAGCCCTGAACAAAAGGCCGGTTTATTGACTGATTTGGGTGTGGATTGTGTCATAACGCACCCTTTTAACGACACCGTGCGTCAAGTTCGGGCGGCGGATTTTGTTGATCAATTGCTCTCGAAAGCAAAAATGAGTGCTTTATGGGTTGGGTCAGACTTCGCGATGGGTTACAAACGCGAAGGAAATGTCCCATTTTTGCGTGAACAGGGTGCGCAGAAAGATTTTAGTGTTCATGATATCGACCTCATTGAAGCACAGGGCGGTGTCATTAGTAGCAGCGTCATTCGTCAGGCTGTTCAGTTTGGCGAGATGGAACAAGCGCGTGAATGGTTAGGCCGTCCCTATTCTGTCACAGGTGAGGTCATTCATGGCGAAAAACGCGGTCGACAGATTGGTTATCCAACGGCCAATACGGCTGTTTGGGATGAACTTGTGTTGCCAGCTAATGGTATCTATGCCGGTTGGGCACATCTAGGCAATGAGCGTTTCATGGCGATGACCAACGTCGGTGTGCGCCCAACTTTTGATGGCAAGAACATCACGGTCGAGCCTTATTTGCTCGATTTCAACCGTGATATTTATGGGCAGCAGCTTGAAGTATCGTTTGAAAAGCGTTTGCGTCCCGAAGCGAAGTTTGATAATTTGCAAGAACTAATCGACCAAATCGGGCGCGATGTCGAAGTTGGGCGTGCGTATTTAGAAACGCTTTAATCTTCTTTCTTTGGCAGCCGGTAGCCTAGCCGCCGCATCAAGTCTTCGTCCATGCGCCAGTTTTTCAGCACTTTCACGCGCAGTTCGGTATATACCTGTGTGCCAAGCATATCCGCGAGTTCCGCTCGCGCTTCCGAACCAATGCGTTTAATCATATCGCCGTTCTTGCCAATGAGGATGCCTTTTTGCGAGTCGCGTTCGACATAGATCGTCGCACTCACATAAGTCATTGACTCGGAACGTTCCTTGTATTCCTCGACTTCAACTGCGACCGAGTAGGGGACTTCTTTTTCGGTATTCAAGATGATTTTTTCGCGGATGACCTCAGCCGCGATAAAGCGCATGTTGACTTCGCTCACTTGGTCAACTGGATAATAACGTGGGCCTTCCGGCATCCCCTCGCGCAAATAATCGACTAATTCGCTTACGCCGTCACCCTGCGTAGCACTGACCATAATCGCTGCTTCGTTCTCAACCAACGAGCCATAAGCGTCGAGATTGGCTTCTCGTGCTTTGGGCGTAACCAGATCAACCTTATTGAGCGCGAGTACAACCGGTGTATCACCCCGATATTTATTCACCAGTTCCGCAATTTGTTGGTCGTCTTTGGTCGGTTCGACCGAAACATCCAGTACCCACAGGATAACATCGCCATCTTTAAGTGCTTCTTGCGCTACGCCTACCATATACTCGCCTAACTTATGATGTG
>JAPUDW010000441.1:0-18942 GCA_027492915.1 Bacteroidota bacterium
CGGCACTTCAAAATAAAATTTTTCACCCTCTTTAAGCAGCAGGATGGTCGGAAGCTCTTTGCCCCACGCATATCCCAATTGCAGGTACACACCGGGGTCAGCATTGGTCAGTTCGACAATCACCACCCGCGCATTCCCGATATTTTCCTTGATGGTGGTCAGCACTTGCTCGCTGTAGTGGTCTTCTGCCACATCCTCGTAGCGTTCGCACAGCAGCCCATGCGCGTGTACCGGCGATTGAATCCCATATTCGAACAAATCATCATCCTGATCTTTCGCCGGAAGCACGACAAAAGCGTGTGGCTTGACGGCGTTCTTCGATCCCGCCGATTGTAAGTCATCGGGTTCAGCTTCGGCTGATGTGCCTTCATACTTGAGCTTATAACCCCAACCGTCATTCAGCGGTGTGGCATAATCGGCCTTTTTCATCACGCGGTCAATGGCGGTGCGCAGGCGATTTACGCGCTTGGTATTAATCTCGACAATGCTAATCTTTTCCAGCGCCCTAGGCATCTTACCGCCCTGCATCGCATCACGCAGCCCCGCGAATACCGAGAGCATCGCTTCCTGCTCATCCAGCGAGAAACCGGCGCCATGCGCGGTCATTGCCAGATGCTTGGTATCGGGCGCGCTGTCGTTTAAGGACTCAATCATCCGTTGGGCAAATGCCCGCAGTTGTTTATACCCTAAATAGCGCATTTTGGGTGTGGCAACATACAGGACTTTTTCGGCTGCAATCGCGCCATTGGTATCGACCGAGCGATATTCGCCGGTTTCTTTGGGTGCAAAGGTCTCAGCCTCCACACCTTTTTCCACCAGCTTCTCGCTCACAGTCTTATCGACCCCGTGGAAACCTCCCGCGTATTTGAAACCAGCCACATCCGCCGGATACGTCAAAATATCACCAAAGCCGATGGTGAAGGTGAGTTCGGGGGTCTTGGGGGCGACGTGCGATTGCAGTGTGTTCAAAAAATGGTCGGTCAGTTTGGCTCGCAGCCCGCTCCGCATATCGACATGCTGGATATTCGCCAAGCGCGACCACGCCTCACCCGCCAACAGCACTGGAATAATCGGGCGCTTTTCTTTCTCCGCCAGCAAAATTTCGCGTTCGACCCAATCCGATTCATAGGCGTTGGGCGACATTACAATCACAAACGCACTACATGTCACAATATTTTGTTCGATAGCTTTCCACCACCGGGCGCTGGGGGTCAGCCGTGCCTCATCCACCCATACCGCGTAGCCCTCGGCTTCAAGCAGCGTTTTAAGGTAGCGTGTGAACTCGATATCCTGCTTGCTATAACTGATGAAAATGTGCGCCATGTGCTGTGTTTGCCGACCTTCCAGTAGATGTTGCCGAGAGTATACCGGAAAAAAGGCCTACCACACATGAGCTAGTCGGGTGGTTTATGATGCTTGTGAAGCCTATTCCTTAACCTCTATTCCATATCAAATCGCCTACAATTAAAACGTTGAAACTTTCATATCTGTAAGGGATTACCGTGCCAATTAACGTTCAATGGGATAACACCGAGCAAAACATCGTCGTCATTACTTTTACGCAGCCGTGGACGTGGCACGATTTCGATCAGGCAATTACCGACATGATTACGCACTTTGACAGCGTGAACCATCCGGTCGATGTCATCTTCGATATTCGCAAAGGTGGTTTCCCGCCGCCGGATGCCATCACCCACTTCAAAAAAGCCGCCGAAATCCAACACCTCAATGGCAGACGGCTGATTTATGTCGCCCCGAATATATTGGCAGGGTTCGTCAACCGGATTGGTAGAATTCTGTCAATCGCTTTTCGACATTCTGACAATTTTCAAATGCCCAAGTTTACGTTTACGAACTCGATTGAGGATGCCCGTTTGTATCTGGCAAAGCCTGTAAAAGACAGCAGTAATTTATCAGCCTCCGGCTAACCGCCTAATCGCGTTAGCAAGTTCGGGCAGCACTTTATGCCGTGCCAGCGGGTTCTGCCACACCGTAAACGTGCCATCCTGCTTAAATACGATGCCGCTGAGGTGCTGATACTGTCGGAGGAAATCAGCCGCGTTTTTAAAACCACGCCGCGTGAAAAAGTCCTCATTTTTGCGTTCGGCCAATTGGCGCAGGGTGGTCACAGCATGGGTCACGTCGGCTTCGGGTATTTCGCTATCGGCGGTCAGCCATAATAGGTTGATGATGCTCGGCGGCATCTGCCCGACTTTATCGCACAGCACAGCCATTAACTTGCCGGTGCGGGTTTCACTATCCGCATCAGCTAACTCGGTGGTGCGGAAGCGGCGCACCTCGACATTAAACGGCGTATGCGTTTTAAAAGTGGCGGTGAAATCCGGCCCACGCTGTTTAGCGGCGAGGTATTTTTCGTATTCAAGGGTGATGCGTTCTTCGCACAGGAGCAGCCCTGCCGTGTCCAGTTCCGCCCAGAGGTCTTTCATACCGCTGTCGTCACGCGCGTTTTTGAGCTTGGCGCGTATCTTGGTACGATTGCTGCCCGCAAATGCTTTATAGCGGCGCGAACCGCGTACCAATCGCTCAAACTCAGGGTAGAAGAAAGGTTTACTGCCGCTAAAAATGTCTCGCAGCAAATCGTCGAGGTCAGTCATGGTATCGTGCGGAGTACCTGTGCCGGATTACCTGCCGCGATCACACCGGCGGGTATATCGCGCGTGACCACGCTCCCCGCGCCAATCACACTGCCCGCGCCAATCGTCACACCTTTGAGCACCAGCGTCCCCATGCCGATAAAAACATCATCACCAATGACAACCGGTGCGGTCGCGCCATCAAGGAAATCGGTTTGCCGCCGTGTCACCGTCAGCGGGTGAAAATCCGTATCACTGACCACACTGTTCGCGCCGATGACCACACGGCTGCCGATGGTCACACGCTCCTCAACCACGATGCTGCCGCCCGTCATGCCGAAGCCGCTGCCAATCGTCAGCACGGCACCTGCCCGACGGGTACTCAGGATGCATGGACGGTTCGCGCCCAGCGGGTTACTGCGTGCGGTCGAGCGTAGTTCCATGCCCGCACCAATCGTCAGCGTACTGCGGCGGTGCTTCTGGATAATCGGCAGGCCGTACAACTTCCAACCCGCGCCCCAAGCAACACCCGCCAGCGCACACTGCAACCGTGCTAAAGGCAGCAGCAGCATCCGCTCGATTTCGTTGATGGCCTTCCACGGGGTATCCAGCGTAAGGCGCATGGCCTCTACCGAAAATAGCGACTGCGGAACGTTGGTGGGGTTATCCTGTATATCCGTCATAGCGCGTTTGTCGTCCACCTACTCTGGTGTAATCACCATATTCGTTGTCTCGTCGCCCTGCCAGAACAGGCGAATACGTGTGCCTTTTCCGGCACCGCTAAATATATCCAAACGCGCACCCGCTTCTTCGGCACGTTCGCGCATAATCATTAAGCCGAAGCCTGCTTTACCGGTACTGTTGTCGAAGCCCTGCCCGTCATCAATAATGCTCATCATGACATAAGTTTCCGTTCGGCGCATCATGATTTTGAGGCGGGTCGCGTCGGTATGCTTGATAATATTGTTGATGCTTTCCTGCGCAATCCGGTAAAAGGCCATCAGCACCGGTGCTGGCAGCAGCTTCTCGTATTCACCATGCACGCGCAGGAACACCTTTAACGGCTTGCGTGCCTGCACAGAATACGCCAGTTGGGTGAGGAGTGATGCCAAACCCGTCTGAGCAATCTTTTCCGGTCGCAGTTCCCACAGCAGCGTCCGCAGTTCGGAGGATGCGCCGCGAATCAATGTCCCAAGATTATCCAACTGCATCAGCGCATTGTCTGGCTTGGATTGCAGCAGATGCGGGATCGACTCGGTAATAACGGCTGCGGAAAAAAGCGCCTGCGTGACAGAGTCGTGCAGTTCACGCGCCAACCGCTGGCGTTCTTCCATCACGGCTTTCTCGCGCTGGCGTTCGATCAACGTTTCTTCAGCGGCCTTCATCTCGCTAATATCATTCGTGATCGCCAATACACATTTATTCGCACCATCAGCATCCCGAATCATAGACACGTTACTCCGCGCCCAGATGGTGTCACCGTTTTTATGAACATATCGCTTTTCAACGATGAAATTTTTCTGGTTGGTAACCAGTTCGCTAAACAGTTCCATGCTGTGGGGCAGATCATTCGGGTGCGTAATGTCATGCATCCGCATCGCCAACATCTCATCGCGCGTGTAACCCAGTAAGTCGCACAAGCGGTCATTCACGAGGGTAAAGTGTCCCTCTAAATCCATCTCCGAAATACCAGCCGTCGACTGATTAAAAATGGCTCGAAATTGTTCGTCGCTCTCTTGCCGCTTTTGTCTCGCGCGAACGTATTCGGTCACTTCGTAGACGTGGATAAAGATGTCTGTGACCTGCTCATCCGTATTTTTGACCGGTTGGGCGACAAAGTTGTAGTAGCCTTCTTCTAAAAAGCCTTTACCTTGATGATCAAACTCGGCATAAAATTCTTCCGATACAAACGCCTCGCCAGTCGCGTAAATGTGGTCAAAAATATCGCCCAGACCTTGGTCGTATAACTCAGGCCAAACATCGCGCAGTTTATTCCCAATCAACTGCTCACGGGTATGACCGGATATTTTCTCGTACAAGCGGCTGACCAAACTAATGAGATGCTCCCGCCCGTGCAGCACGATAATGCCAGCGGGAGCATTGACCAGCCAATTGTTGACGATCTCGAACGGCTCTTTACTCGAAACCAATTCAGCAGCCGAACGCACCACGGCATACACAACCGCCGAATCATAAGTAACCGTCCACTCGTAACGGTGATAGACGCCATCAACATGTCGCAGCCGGTTCTGAAATACAAACGAAGGCGTATCAGCGGAAAGCTGGTAAAAACTGATGGTGCTGGCGGCTATGTCGTCGGGATGCACCCACGACAGCCACGGTTCGGCTAACAGTTCGGCTTGTGTGAAGCCCAACGCTTTTTCGAATGCCGGGTTTATGGCTTTAAAAGCGCCGTCGAACCCCATGATGCACAGCATGTCCAGCGATAGGTAAAAGAAGCGTTCTATAATCCCACCTACGATGCCGCATAGCGCGACAAATTAAAATAAGATGCCTCATAGTTCAGTCCGCACATATCAATCCGTTGGGCTGCATACTTAGAAGATGTAATCTATTATACCGAACTCCCTAATATCCTCCTAAAGGGGAGTTTGGTACTCACTTGCAATAAATACTCTCAAAACTTAAACGTGTAAAGTAATGGCTTATATCAGTAACAATAATCACAGGTATTACATTTTTCGAACTTTATAAACTGCAAATTGATACTATTTTCTTAAAATCTTCACGAAATAACCTTAACCAATATGCTAATATATTTGATATATGAATTGCTTATGTTAAAGGTAGATTCTTTATGCCTACGCCAAATCTAACTTGCCCCCATTGTAACCAACAATTTCCACTCACCGAAGCCCTTGAACACGAATATAAAGAAACATTAGAAGCAAAACTAAAAGAAGAATTTGATGCAAATCAAACCTCATTCATCAGCAAACTACGTGCAGAATTAGAAGCACAGTATCAAAGTGAACGAGAAGCTAGTCAACAATCAGTATCTGATTTAGCCGCTCAACTAGAAAGTAGCAAATTAAAGGTAAAGGCGGCACAGGAGGCCGAACTTGAACTGCGCCAGAAACAAAACGCCTTAGAAGAGGAACGTGAAGAATGGGAACTCATCAAACAGCGCGAAATAGCTGAAGAGAAGGCATAAATTCAGAAGAAAGCGATTGCCCGTTTTACCGAAGAGCAGCAATTAAAAGATAAGGAAAAAGAAGAACTCATTAAGGGTCTAGTCGAACAAATTAATGACCTAAAACAACGTGCCGAACAAGGGTCTCAACAATCACAAGGGGAAGCACAGGAACTTATTCTTGAAACCCTCATACGAGAGAAATTCTTCCGAGACGAAGTTGCACCTATCGCGAAAGGTGAATCGGGTGCGGATATTCTTCAGAAAGTGTTTGATGATTTCGGGTACCACTGCGGCACGATAATTTGGGAGTCAAAACGTACCAAGAGTTGGAGTAATGACTGGTGTGGCAAACTAAAACGCGATCAAATTTCTTCCAAAGCGGACATCTCTATCCTCGTTACAAAAGCTCTCCCAAAATCAATCAACAATTTTGGATATGTCGATGAAGTATGGGTTACAGAGCAAAGTTATGCGCATGGCCTAGCGATAGCCTTACGTTCCGGCCTTCTTCAAATGAGTTTAGCCAGACGTGCTGCCGAAAATAAAGGTGAAAAAGTCGACAACTTATATGATTATTTGGCAAGCATAGAATTTCAACATCGGATTGCGATGGTTGTAAAGTCATTCCAAACAATGCAAAAAGATCTAATCACTGAAAAGAACGCAATAACGAAACAATGGAAAAAAAGAGAAAAGCAGCTCGAACAAGTCACTGAAAGCACATTGGAAATTATTGGATCTTTGCAGAGCATAATGGGTGAAAAAATGCCAGAAATTTCTGGTCTAGAGCTTCGTGCTTTAGGCTCAGGCATTGATGATCTAGAGGATTAATCTCTTAAATTTTAGTAAAGGTCTAGCCCGTAAAACTAGACCTTTATTCACAAACACGTTTTCAAACAAACCACTTTCCAACTATTCCCCAACCATCTTAATGCTTCTGCTCTCTCAAAATGGTTAATAAACTCGTCGCATAAAAGCTACCAAATGGTCACCCTAATCATCCCGCTTTCTGCTATCCTATATTTACCATTATGTCTCTGTGCCTTGGAGTTTCCGTGTTAAATCGCTTTGCCTTTTCTCTGTGCCTTAGTGGTAAAAACGCACTTTGCATTTGCGGTTTTTGCGATATTTGCAGCAGTTCGGCGGGAGTCTCCCGTCCATCCGCTGCGGCGGCACACCGATTGCACAGCGGCGGCGGCACGGGAGCATTTCACTGCACTCAGCGGCAGCAGCCGAGCCAACCGCCAACCATTTTCGCCAATTCAGCAGACACACGGGAGCATCCCGCCTGCCATTTCAGCGGATTATATGCACAATCTGCAACTGATATTTATCACTAATAAATCCTTCAGACTATGCATTGAATTGACTGGCGACTGGTGATTAAACAAAAAGGCGAGAACATCGCTGCCCTCGCCTTCACTTGAAACTTCTAGCTTGCTGCTTGTCACTTAAAACTACGTAATCGGAACCATATGGATAATGGTCACACCACCGCCGCCTTCTTGAGGCAGGGCTTCGGTCACTTTGCTAATCAGGGAATGCTGTTCCACCCGTTCACGTACGGCCTTCTTGAGCGCCCCCGTTCCCTTGCCGTGAATAATCCGCGCGAAGGGCAAGCCGCTCATATAGGCCGCGTCGACATAGGTTTCCAAACGGCGCAGGGCTTCGTCCACCCGTTCGCCGCGTAAATCAAGCTCCAGCCCCGGTGACTGCCCTTTGGGTGCAACCGGATCGGGCGACTTTTCATACTCGCGTTTGTGCCCGCGCTTGATCTCGCGTTTCTCGCTGCGCGTCCGGTGGCTGATCTCATCCAGCCCTGCGCGCACCCGCAGCGTACCCACCTGCACGGTCGCGTTGTTCTGTTCCAATTCGGTAATCGTGCCTTCGGCGTTCAACTTCGCCAACCAGACGGTTTCACCCAGCTTGGGCGACCATGTGGTTTCAACCACCGTTTCCACCTCATTAGGGACTGTCTGCTGCGCGTTGGCTGCCAGTGAAGCCGCTTCGTCCTGCACCTGCTTGAGCATATCGAGTGGGAGCGATGCCGAGCGCATGTCGTTACGCAGGCGCTTCACTTCGCGCTGGAAGGTCTTGATTTCCTCATCAGCCTGCCGACGGGCGGTAGCGACGATATTACGGCGTTCGTCCTCAATCTTATCCAAGCGGACTTGCAGTTCGGCCTGCTGTTCCTCGACTTCCTCGCGGAGTGCGGCGATCAGGCTGCGGTCACGGCGAATTTCTTCGCGCGTCCGCTGGATTTCGTCGAGCAAATCGTCGGCAACTAAATCCTCAGTCGTGACCATGCTGCGGGCAAGATCGATGATCTCGTCACTCAAGCCGAGGCGGGTGGCAATCGCGAGCGCGTTGGAACGCCCCGGTAAGCCAATAATCAGCCTGTAGGTGGGGCGCAGGGTGGCGAGGTCGAACTCGACACTGGCGTTCCGCACGCCGGGTGTTTCCACGCCGTAAATTTTCAGTTCGGGATGATGGGTGGTAACCACGGTCGTCACCTGTCGGTCAACGAGGTGCGTCAGGATAGCACGCGCCAAGGCCGAACCTTCAGCCGGATCAGTACCCGCGCCCAGTTCGTCCAGCAGCACCAACGACCGGTTATCGCACTCACGCAAGATCGAGATGGTATTGGTCATGTGGGAGGAAAAGGTACTGAGCGATTGCTCAATACTCTGCTCATCGCCGATGTCAGCATACACACCCTCGAACACGCTCAACTTGGCATCTTCGGCGGGGACTTGTAGGCCGCACTGCGCCATCAACGTCAGCAGGCCAATGGTTTTGATGGCGACCGTTTTACCGCCGGTATTCGGGCCGGTCACGACCAACACCCATGTGGCCTCGTCGAACTCGACATCAATTGGCATAACGTTGCCCTTTAAAAGGGGATGACGTGCCGCTTTGAAGGTGATGGTGCTGCCGGGGTGCGCGGGGTTATTCGGGCGCTGGCGGAAAGGGAACAAGATCGGCTCGGTAGCCTTGAGTTCCTCGGCATAATGCGCCTTGGCGAATACCAGATCAAGATAGCCCAACACCTCGACCGTGCGCACAATCCGTTCAGATTCCTGCCCGACTTCATCGGAAAGTTCTTGCAAGATACGGCGGATTTCTTTTTCTTCGTTGAGTTGGAGTTCGCGGTAGGTGTTATTGAGTTCGACGGTTGCCAGTGGTTCAATGAACAAAGTCGCGCCGGAGGAGGAGGAGTCGTGGACGATGCCGGGGATACGCCCCTTAAACTCGGCCTTGATCGGGATCACATAGCGTCCGTTGCGGGTAGTGATGATCGACTCTTGGAGGAATTGGGCGTTGGTGGTCGAGCCGATAAGCCGCATAAGCCGCGTTTGCAATTTATCGTAGGCGACTTTCAAGTCACGCCGGATGATGGCAAGCTGCGGGCTGGCGGTATCCAGCACTTCACCCTTTTCGTTCAATACGCGACCGATGGCATCCTGCAACTCGGTGCATTCTTCGATCTGGTTGGCGATGTCGGAAAGCAGCGGATACGTGCCTTTCATACGACCTACGGTGCGCTTGACGGTCGTACCGCGTCGCAGCGTTTGGCGAATGTCGAGCAATACCTGTGCCTCGATCATGATTCCGCGTGTCGCTTGGACAGCCGGTTCGCGGACATCGCGCGCGCCACCGAGGGTGAAGTTCACCTTATTCTCGGTCAACAGACGTGCTTCGGCGGTTTCCTGCTGCCATGTGACAGCTTGATCAAGGATGGTGGTGGGATGCAGCGCACGGGCAAGTTCAGCACCCGCCGAGAAGGTGGTATGTTTCGTGAGTTGCTCAAGTATTTTAGGCAGTTCGAGCGTCTGCGTCGATTTTTCGCTTATCATGATGCGTGTGGTGTTTCCAGTAGTTGTAATCAGGCATTGAATTATAAATGCCCGACATTAGATTCAGAATAATATTTGGGTGGAGGCGTGCTCAATTTACAACAGGGAACACGCAGCCTGTTGGGGGTGGTTGGTGGTGGCGCGAAAAGAGTATAGGGGCAGGGTTTGTAGATGTCAATCGTGAGGTTGGCAAGGGGTCAGGATGGGTTCAGTTACCATTCAACTTGAACAGGATATTGAGCGAATGTGGAATCGTAACTAAGTAAAATCAACCCTTCTGAAATTGCTTGAGCAATTAATATCCGATCAAAGGGATCACGGTGATAAAGTGATAATGTATCCAAAAACAATATGTGCTCTAATTGGACGGGTAACAAGGCTTGTCCGTAGTAGAAAAAAGGAAAAGGTAACCAAAGCATGTTAGACTCCTGAGTTAGCGGACAAAGGAGTGAAAAAATGGATTTGGATACCTTTATGACCACATTATACGTGTGGATTGACGATTGGTACAAAAGCCAGATGGCGGCGCAAATCAAGCGGCACCCCGGCCCGGAGGCGGAGATGAGCGACAGCGAGGTATTGACGGTGGCAGTGGCGCAAAGGGGTTCCGTGGCAATCGGAACGGGCGGTGGTACGTTACATGCAAAAGCAAGGTCGGCAGTGGTTTCCGACCATGCTCTCACGCAGTCGGTACAATGAGCGGGTGCGCGATCTGTGGGCCGTGTTCGTGAAAATCCAACAAGCGTTAGCGCTTGAACTCGGGCAAACAACAGCGGCTTATGAGGTGGTGGATTGTGTGCCACTCCCCAGTTGCTCTAACGCACAGGCCTTGAAACACGGTCATTGGTTGTGGTGGGGAACACGCGGCTATGGTGGTACACACGGTGGTTGGTATTGGGGTGACCAAGCCGTGGTGAGCGTCACACCGCAATATGTGATTACGGGTTGGTTAATCGGTCCTGCCAACATCGATGATCGTCAGATGTTGCAAGCGCTGCTCAGTCAACGACAAGGCGGATATGCGTGCCTCACACCCAAGCCCTGGCGACCCTGGAGACGCTTATCTGCGCCGGCTTTTGTCGGTCCGCTCTTAGCCGCCGGGAATCCAGCGCCAGCAGCCTGTTATGTGGCGGATAAAGGATTCAATGGCTTTCTGTGGCAGCAATTGTGGTACACCCACTATCAAGTCAGTGTCTTGACGGCACCACACCGCAACGCTCACCGTGTTCAATGGCCGTCCTCGTGGGGTAAATGGTTGCGTTCCCTGCGGCAGGCGGTCGAAACCACCTTTGCCATACTGGACGATGTTTTTGATCTCTCAACTTTAGCAGCGCATTCTCGTTGGGGACAACAGACCCGCTTTGCCGTGGCGACTGCTGCCTTTAACTGGGGCATCTGGCTCAACCGTCAGCTTGGACGACCGCCTTTAGCTCATGCCACCTTACTGGGTTAACCAACTACGGACAAGCCTAACAGTTCGACCAAATTTATACGCTGCTGATCTTCAACGATAGTTTTTAGTTGAGTCCGCAGATTCATCTTGCCAATTTGAGTTTTTATCTGAATTTCCCAAATACTTACGTGACTCAAAACAAGTTGGTTGCTTCGGTCAGAAATTAGGCTTGATACTTTGGGAGATAGCTTGGCAGGTTCACTATCGAGCCATTTGAAAACATGTGTATCCAGTAAATATCTCATGCATCTTCCCCCAACCAAAATTCATCTGGCAAGGGATCATCAAAATCATCACTCGTCCACATAGAACCCAAATGCAGACCCAAAACACGCGGCTTACTCAAATCTATTTCGCTTGAAATCGGTTCTTGATCAATTCGCTGTCGAAGGATTTGTTTCTGTTGTGGTGTCAGATCATCGACCACTTTCAGCAGATCATCAAATTTTATAGGGATGGTGAGCATAGAAGCCTCCCACATGAACAGAGAGCAATTTACGAGGATTATACAACTTAATATTGAGCAGAGGTTACCGAATAAGCGGTATAAATTACCCGCCCGCGAAGAAGCCCTGATAGGCGATGACGGTGAAGTAGATGGCGGCAATGAGGGCGATAACAGCCGTCAGCAACCAGATGAAGCCACCGACAAAAAAGCGACCGCCTTCGCTAATCGCCAGCCGCCGGAAAATATTTTCGCGGAAGTCGGCGTGGCTGGTTTGCGCCTGTATCGCCATCCAACCCATTTTGATGAACGGCCACCCGCGCTGAACGGACATCCTCACCACGAAGAAGGCCGCCGCCGCAAAAATAGCATTGAGCGTCGAGATGAGCATATGGGATGAAGCCCCTTAGAAGGCGGTCACTGCACTGGCGATTTTGTTGTAATTCGCCGGCTTTTGGAGGTAGGTGATATTCAACTGTTTGAGCATCTGTGGGTTCGGGTTTTCGCCAGCCGTCAGCAGGAAGAACGGGCGTTTATCGCCATTCGCACGCAGCGATTGCGCCACATCCAAACCACTCACCACACCAATCCATAAGTCGATGAATACGGCTTTGGCGGTCGCATAAGCAGGTTTTTGAAGCAGCATCAAACTGTCCGGTTGGGCATCCGGCACATGCAGCACATTAATGCCGCGTGTCGATAAGCCCATTGTGAACAATTCGGCTTCAATATCATCGTCTTCAATGTAGATTACATCAATTTCCGTCATAGCACTTCCACAGCATCAATAATAAGTATCCTAATATACCTGAAGACCTCGTGAAATCGATCCCTCAAAAATTAGGGGGTGTTGTTATCACTCAGGAATGGGCAGTGTGAAGCTAAAGGTGCTGCCGGTACCAGCTTCGCCTGTAAAGATCAACTCGCCATCCTGAAGCGCTAAAACCTGCTTCGCCAAATACAAGCGCAGACCCGTCCCTGCGTGGGATCGTACCAGCTTGTGATGGCTGCCACGCCAGAAGGGTTTGCCGATCAGTTCGAGGTCTTCAGGTCGCAAGCCGATACCGTTATCCGCCACACTGAGCAGGACATGTGTCCCCAAGTTATCGACCGAGAGGCGAATGTTACCGCCCGAAGGGGTATAACGCATGGCGTTATCCAACAAATCGGTCAGCACAATCAAGCTCTGGTAAAAATCACCGTGCGCTACCGGAACCAAATCCGGCGCTTGAATGGTGACGTTATGCCCTAACACTTTGGCACGGTCACGGGTGCGTTCCCATGCTTCGGTCAGCAGATCCGTCGCTAAAAAGTTTACAGGTTCAATCCGCACCTTGCCCTGCTGGATGGCAATCATTTCTTGCACGGCATCTAAAACAGCAAAAGCGCGGTTGGTATTCTCTTGAATGGCTTCTAACCATGTGTCCTGCTCGGGTGTGATCTGCCCTAACAGGCCGCCCTGCACCAACTCGGCGCGACCGCGAATAGCAACCAGCGGCGGACGCAGCGAGTCGCTTAAACCCGTGAACAATGGCAGCGCTTGAGTGGGCGAGAAGTTATCCGCAGTGAAAGACACATCCTCGTCTTCCGGCGATTCGGGATACGGATCGGTTCCCATTAGCGCCGCGAAATCATCGGCATCATCCAGCGACACGCTTGATAATGGGCGCGGCCCACTCTGCTGCATCGGTTCAGCCAGCGGCGGCATATCGTCCAGCACAAAGGTGTTGAGATAGGTATTCTCGTCCGACAACTGCTGGATCAACTCGGCGACCTGCGACAATTTGGAAGCCGTAGCTGCTGGCGCGGCGGCTTCCAACCGCTTGAGAACTTCTATCGCTTGATTGAGGCTGATGCTTGGTTCCATAAACGCCATTAACTCATACCCGCTAATGAAATGGTCACGGTCGTTCCCTGACCTACCTGACTATCGACCTTAATTGTGCCGTCTAAAAGCTTCACTAACCCATAAGCAATTGGTATGCCGAGGCCGCTGCCCTTGTAACCTAACACTAATTCGTTATCCGACCGGAAATAAGGCGTACCGAGTTTTGCAAGTTCGTCTTCAGTGATGCCGATGCCGTTATCCTGCACCTGAATATAGAGCGTATTCCCGTCACCGCTGGCACTGAGGCGGGTTATGCCACCTTCAGGCTCAGCGTAACGCAAGGCGTTCTCGACCACTTTGTTCAGCGCCTTGACCAGCAGATCGGTGTCGATGTTCAGCAGCGGCAGCCCTTGCGGGATGTCCAGCTCGAAGGTGCGGTTAAGATCGGTGGCGGTGGTACGCATGGCTTTTTCAACCAACTGTGCCACGTTCTTGAACATTTCCATCTTCGGGCCGGGCTTGAGCGTTCCATTATAGAGCTTGCTCAGGTCACTGACATCCATGAGGAGCGATTCCATACGCTTGGTATTAGTGCGGATAGTGGTTACGAACTGTTTTTGCATATCAGTCAGTTCGCCCATCGCCGGATTACCGAGCATATCACTATAGCCACGGATGCTGGTTAAAGGCAAACGCAGATCATGAAACCCATGCGTGAGTATGCCACCTAATTCCTTTTTATAGCTTTCCAAATCCGGTGAGCCGGACGTTGCAGCTTTTTGTTCCTCGGCCTTTTCAAGCAGTTGACCGATGGCCTCTAACTGTCCGGTGAGGCGAATGGGGATAATCTGTCCTTTACGGGCGGCTTCGGTCAGTTCAGTTAGTTGGGCGCGTGCCTGTGCCAGCGCATCATCAGTCATGGAGTCAATCCTTTGGTGGCAGAAATTTATCGCTGATCGTGAGCCATCAAGTTATGCTGCTGGCTGAACCTAATTATACCCTGTTGACCGCTTAACTGCGGCTTATCATTCACCAATCTAGCAGCGTGTTTAGTCTAATGATACTACCCAGTAGCGTTCAGCAGAAACGCCGTTTCCAGCCTCGATTAAGGACTGACGGGTGGCTGCTTCCATCGTTTGAAGGTCGGGCCAAAATGAACTGATCTGTGTTTTATAGCAGGCTATCGCTTCCAGCTTAACTTTCACCGCAGCTTCGTTAACGGGAACAATCTCCTGTTGTAAATGCAACCGGGGGTAATTTTCGGTAAAATAGATCATTGCCCGTTCAACAGCGTGTGGGTCTTGTGTATAAGGATACTCCTCGTAAAATTTCAGCGCCACCCAAGGCATGTATTGTTTGAGCGTGATCGCCCAATTGCGTACAATTTGATGATCCACATGATGACCGGCACCAAGCGGGGCGTAGATGTGGTTGGGGATTTCATTGGCTTCTAAGACGACTGTTGGCAGCAATTGGGCGGCAACATCCTCAGGATTTATCTCGCCGAAGATCGATTCGCCGTCGGGGTACAACACCTTGCCGGAACGGGTCACACGGTAGATGCAATCCAGCCAAAAGCTAAAACGGGTACAAACTGCGCCAAGCCGTTCCACAGCCAGCTTATCTTCCTCAATCCGTGCGCGAACAGGGTTGCCCCCTTCCTGCCAACGGTCATGCAGGTCACGAACAATCGCCGTGTCGGGCAGGCTGTGGGGAAGCCCCGCCATGATGGTGCGGACTTCAACCGATTCTCCGCTGGCGACCAACTGCTGAATGGTCGCGCCGCAGCTTAGGACGGCATCATCAAAATGCGGCGAAAGAAAGAGGTGCTTCATGCCTTTTCACTTTTTAGTATAGCGTTATGGTTATCTATTGTACGACAAAATTGAGATCGTGGATTCTAAAATGGTCTCGGTGGAAAATGGGATGAGACTTGAGCGGCAACAAACGAAAAGGATCACACACAGGTGATCCTAAAGGCAAAACCTCAAGAAATAATTATACTTCTGGCACGGGTTGGCGGCGAAATTGGGCTTTCAGGGTATCAACACGCTGATTAAAACCATCAGCCGTGAAAATATCATCAACGACTACCGCGCCGAAGGTGGTCATGAAGTCGGCGGGATGCTGGGTTGTGCGCCCCGTTTGCAAGCTAACAAACGTTAATTCGATCCATGCAACCGACTTCAAACGGCGAGCGGATTTGTCGAACATCTGCCCTTCGACCACGAGAACGCTGTCGGTCATACGGATGAGATGTGTTCGGATGAGGACTTCTTCCTGCATCATGGCAGGCGAGAGATAAGCAAGTTGGTTCTTGGTGACGACCCAGCCTTGATTGGTTGTTTGGCTGAGTTCGAAAACACGAAAGTTGTAGAAATCCCGCAAGTGATCTTCACGGGCATTCATAAAATAATCGATATAACGGGCGTTATTCAAATGTCCAAACGGATCACAATCCTGAAAGCGAACAATGGTTGTCGATTCGAGTTCTTTGCTCAATACGGTTTCGGATAACATATTATCTTCCTTTTGCGACTAATCGGTCTCTTTTTTAACAAAAACACACCCTGCTGCGGGAGCAGGGCATCGGGTTTTAGATACTTATGGAGTCTTGCAGATAGATTTGCAGATGGTTGATGATGCGGTTCATATGAGTGGGGTCATCGTAAAGTTTACTGAGCATAATCGCGCCTTCGAGGGTAGCAATTAAGAAGGTGGCGAGTTCATCCGGCTGCACTTCGGGGCGAACTTGACCTCGCTCAATACCTTTGGCGGTGGTGCGGACGATATACTCGCGCCATTCATCCATCGCGCGGCGGGCGTGGTCACGCAGGAGCGGGTGAGTATCGTCGGCCTCGACAGCGGTGTTCAGTACAGGGCAACCACCGGCGACGGGCCACCCATCCGGCATAGCGCGGAACACGCTGACGATGGCAAGCAGTCGGTCAATCGCGTCACGTTTATCCTTGAGCGCAGCCTGAAATTCGAGCCGGACGAGGCCAACGGCGTAATCAAAGGCTTCCAGCGCCAGATCATCTTTATTGGTGAAATGCCGATAGATGCCGCCTTTTTCGAGGCCGGTGACTTGCATGATATCCGCCATCGACGCGCCGGAATAGCCTTTGCGGTTAAAGACTTCAGCAGAGCGCTGCAAGATCATCAAGCGGGTTTCTTCGCCTTTGCTCAAGTCGGGTGTAATCCTTTGCGACCGATTGGTTTCAAAAATCAGAATACGGAATATTGAGACTTTTGTCAATCGGTCGGCTGAAAATCCTTAACATCAATAACTGAAACACCATCCAGCACATTAGGCGAAGACTGAATAATGGTCTTCGGGTAACCATATTCAGCGTCATACTCTACATAACACATCCAATCTGAATATTGAAGCGACTGGCTACACGCTTTTTGAAGTTCAAACATCTCAATATATGAACTAAAAGCAGTGAATCCAATTTGGTACGGCAGCCCACATTTGGCTACTGCAATTCGGGTTCGATCAGTACATATTTGAGCAATTTCAAAAAGATCATTCAGTGTGAATGTGAATTGACCACCGGCGATGTAGTGATAATCGGTTGTTAGCACTGTACAGGTATTGGCTGAATACTCCGGTTCACCAGCTTCACATTGCAATAATTTTTCATCTTCAACCTTTCCATCCTGTACAACCACTTGCACACTGACTGCTGGCCGAGGCAAAGCGAGTGTTGTAATGCTGGCGGTGTAATTGGTGATGTGCTTGTTATTCCATGTGGCTTGATTAACCGCAAGAGCCGAATACAGGCACGTAGCACCGATGAGCAACGGGAAAATACAGACCAAAATCCATCGCAACTTTGCACTCACCAATATCGAATACCTTTCTACAACACATCCACCGGATCGAGGTCAACGTGCCAGTGACGGGGCATTTCCCAACCGCGCAGCACCTCAGTCGGGTCAGGCGAGCGCAGGATGATATGCCAGCGGTAGACACGGTTGACGCGGCTGAAGAAGCAGGGCGCAGGACCGATGATTTCAGTGGCGGTGAGGCCGAGTTTGGCGATACGGGCGCGAAGACCGCTGGCGGCACTTTCGGCCTCAGCACGGGCGCGGGTTTCGTTCTCGTCGCGGAAGATAATGCGTGCCAAGCGGCGGAAAGGTGGATAACCCATCTCGCGGCGGCTGGCGATTTCAGTGTCGTAGAAGTTGGCGAAGTCGTGCTCGGCAGCCATTTGGATGGCGTAGTGTGAGGGTTCGTAGGTTTGCAGAATGACCTTGCCACCGAGCAAGCCGCGCCCTGCCCGACCAGCAACCTGTGTCAGCAGTTGGAAGGTGCGTTCATTGGCACGGAAATCCGGCAGGTTTAGCCCCATATCGGCACTAACGACACCCACCAGCGTGACGAGCGGGAGGTCTAAACCTTTGGCGACCATCTGCGTACCGATCAGCACATCGGCTTTGCGGTCAATGAAGCGCTGGAGGAACATCTCGTGCGTTTCAGGGTTGGAAGCGGTATCGGCATCCCAACGCAGGGTACGGGCTTTGGGGAATTCCTCATGCATAGCGGCTTCGATCTGCTGCGTACCCGCACCAAAATAGCGGATGCGGCGGGAGCTGCATTCGGGGCAAACTTTGGGTGACGCACCTTGAAAACCACAGCGGTGACAGCGCAGCGATTCGCCTTCACGGTGGAAGGTTAAGGGGGTATCGCAGCGCGGGCAGTTGGCGACATAGCCGCAGTCACGGCAGAACACATACGTTGCTTCACCACGACGGTTGATGAACAGGATAGCCTGCTCTTTACGCTGGAGTGTTTCAGCGAGCGCCTTTTGCAATGAGACACTAAAAATACTGGTGTTGCCATCCCTGAGTTCAGCACGCATATCGACAATTTCGACGGGCGGCAGGTCAATCGACATGGCATCGGCGGCACGGGCAGGATAGTAACGGGCATTGACACCAGTGCGTTCGGATTGTTCGAGGATACGGACGCGATGCCCCATGATGCGGGTTGGCAGGATGAGGGCGCGGAGTTCCTTTTTACCGGCACGGTATACAGTTTCGAGGTCGGGCGTGGCGCTGCCCAAAATCAGCACACCGTTGTTCTGGCGCATCATTTGTTCAGCGACATCACGAGCGTGGTAATAAGGCGGGCCGAATGACGACTGCCCCTGCTTATAGCTGGAGTCGTGTTCTTCGTCGAGGATGACCAAGCCGACATCCGGCAGCGGCGTAAACAGCGCCGAACGCGCACCGACGACGACCTGTACGATACCTTCACGGGCGCGGCGCCATGTATCGTAGCGTTCGCCTTCGCTCAGTTTGCTGTGGAGGATAGCGGTTTGACCGGGGAAACGGGCAGCTACGCGGCGAATGGTTTGGGCCGTCAGGGCAATTTCCGGCACGAGATAGATGGCACCGCGCCCCTGCTGAAGTGTGAGTTCGATAGCACGGAGGTAAATTTCGGTTTTACCGCTGCCTGTAACACCATGCAGGAGAAAAAGCCCCGGTTGGCGGTCTTTGGCGGTTTTCGCCCAACCCCACTTTTTGATGTGGTCTTCGATGACCTTCCACGCATCAGCCTGTTCGGGGGTGAGGGTCGGCGGCATATCCGGCACAA
>JAPUDW010000441.1:18952-33301 GCA_027492915.1 Bacteroidota bacterium
CGGTCAGCCAATGAGTCGCGCCATGTTTGCTTTTCGCCGAGTAAGATCAACTGATCTTCTTCGAGCTTTTTGAGGTCGGCTAATTTCGCGCCGGTTTGGGCGTAGACCCACTGCACATCAATCGGCTCGGATTGGCGGGCAAGCACACGCAGGATATGCAGTTCGGTTTCTGACTTACGGAATTTGACGACTTCGGGCAATACCCCTTCACGCGGGATGGTAAGCATAACGGTGGCGGGGAGCTTTTTGCCGGGGCGGTCAATCTTGATGAGGCCGGTTTCTTCCAATTTTTTGACGGTTGCTTCGGTGGTATCTGCGGCTTCGGTTACGTGATGCAGATACGGTTCGTCAACGGGCATAGCGACAAGCGCTTCGAGAATATCGGCCTGTTTGGATTCGCGACCGAGATGGCGCATCACATTCGGTATCTGGTTGGGGTGGATAGCAAGCAGCGCGGTTTGAATAACACGCGGTTTGACACGCGGCGGCGTGAGGATGCGCTCGACATCCACGATGCCGGATTTGGCGAGGGCATCGACCGCAGGCCGCCAATTTTGCCCCTGCATCGTTTTGTTGACTTCGAGATTTTTACCACGGGTCGAACCGCGCCGACGCAGTAAATCGAGCAGCTTTTGCTCGACCACATCTTTGCTGGTGGCTTGATCGTCAATCAGAGTGACGCGAATATCACGACCATTGGTTAAACCGGAGGGCAGCATGAGCCACAAGCACAGGCCGATGGGCGCGAGATAACGCTCACTCATCCAACGGGAAAGGGCAATCTGTGTGGGTGTGACGACCGGATGCGGGTCGAGAATCGCTTGAATAGGCTTAAGGTAGTTGATTTCGGTGGTTTCTGGAAAGCCGAGAATGATACCGTGTTGGACAGCCGTGCCGAACGGAACCTGCACCAACTGACCGATCTGAATACGTTCAGCGATGTCGGTCGGGATCACATAGTCGAAGCTCTGGTTTACGGCGGTGTTGACCGCGATTTCAGCAATTACAGGTGAAGCGTTCATCGTTTTATCGTGTTTCTTATTTCAGATGGACGGTCGTTAGAGAAATTGAATGAATGCCGGACGAGGCGTGCCTCGTCCCTACAATGGAACAGGCTTGTCTTGAAGCGTTCGTGAAATGCATATCGAGTAAATCCACAAGAATTGCATCCTTACGAAAGGCATACGTTTGTCGATATAATCATATCCATTATGCCAAAAAAATCTCCTACACTTTACGTTACGTTTGGTTTGCCGGGGGCGGGTAAAACCTATGCCGCACGGTTGTTTGAACAATTTGGATTTACCGTTCATGATGGCGATGATGATTTACCAGAACGGATGAAAACAGCGATTAATACGCAGCAGCCGGTCGATGATGAGATGCGAGATGAGTTCTTCGAGCAGATTATCGCGCATGTGCATAAACTGCTGCCAGCACACCCGAAGCTTGTGCTGGCGCAAACGTTTATCAAAGAGAAGTATCGCAAGCGCTTTTTAGAACACTTCCCGTATGCCAAGTTCGTGCTGGTGGAAGCGAATGACCCGATTCGTGAGCTGCGGCTGGAACGGCGGACGAACCAACCGCTAGAACCTGATTATACGCGCAAGATGATTGCCCTGTTTGAAACCCCACATATTCCCTACACAGTGATTAGTAACGATGCTGATGGGGCGTTCCACCTCGAAGACCAGATCGCGGCGTTGGTGAAAAAGTAGTTATCAGTCAACAGGTATCCGTTTACAGTCCATTCGATATTGAGTTTGAGAGTTTGGGCGGTCAACCAAAAGTATCATCTGCTTATATCCGCCGATTTTATTGCACAAATTGCATTACTTCCGCCGAAATGGCGGGCGGGAAGCTCCCGTGTATCCGCCGGATGGTCATTTTTGCACGGCGGAAGTGAGGGAGCGCGGCGCTGAAATGGCAAAAATCGGCGGGAGTCTCCCCTATGACCGCCGCCGAATGCCGATTCGGCAGATGGAGGGGAGCAAACTGCTGAAATGACACACCATCGGCGGAAAGCTCCCGTATTTCTGCCGCGTCCTATTTGGCGGATGCAGGGGAGTGAATTGCCGAAATGACAGTGACAAGTTTCAAGTACCAAGTTGCAAGTAAAGACAAATACAGATTGAAGCACAGTCCCACGAGACACGTCATAGCCACTTTCACCGGTGAAATTTGCGAGTGTGGATGGGTAAAAATGGGTGTCGTTCATACCCTTATTATAGAACAAGTGAGCGATCAAAGTCAAGGGTTATATGTTTGATTCTACAAACCTTTTGAGGGGGAAAAAGGGGTTTATGGGGGCAACGTGGACGCAACACATTCGTCCCTACAGTGGAAACATTCTATGCCCAAAATGATGCCGGACAGCCTGTTGATGGTTGATAATTAAATTCGGTAAAAGGATACCAACGGACAGCATGTATGCTGTCCCTACAAAAGCCATTTTTTGTAATTATAGATATGAACAAGTCTTTTTATCCCAAACCTTTTCCAAAGAAAAGATAGGGCGTTTATTGGGTCGATGTAGGCAGCATTATTGTGGCTGAAGGGCGAATTCAGCGAACACGGGCAGATGATCGCTGCCGGAGAAACCGCCCTGCCACGCGCTGACGGTTTGCAAGCCGGTGCTGCGCCAAATGTAGTCGATGCGGATAAGGGGTGGCAGGAATGACGGTAGGCGGGTGGCGCGGGCAGCAGGCCATGTACCGCCGAGGCCAACACCACCTTCGGCAAAGCTATCGCCCATTTGAGCGGCAAGGTGGTTATAGGTCATGCTGAAGTCGCTGGTGTTGAAATCACCACCGATGATATACGGCAGCGGTTCGGTGTCGAGGTAATCCAATAGGGCGTCTACCTGAAGATTGCGATTGGTGTCATCATAGGCGAGCGCATAACGAATGAAGTAGTTGTTAATGCGGTTGGTAAAGCGAATACCACCACCGGGACTGATGAGGTGAATGTTATAGAGGGCGATAGGCTGACCACCGAGGTCAATGACATTGCGATATATGACCGGTATGCCGGGGATTTGCGGATCGACTGCTTCTGACGAGAGAAACGGTATTCTCGAATAGGTGATGTTTACAGCAATATACATATTGACGCGCATCTCGTCGGCCTGCACCGTTTGATAGGGATAGGCGGCATCCAAAACGGCTAAGGTGTCGGCCTGCGTGGAGAGCTGGACTTCCTGCAAAAAGATGACATCCGGCGACTGCGATTCGGCTAAGGCGGGTACACGTTCAGGGTCGATATTGAAGTGCGAGATATTGTTGGTCATGACGCGCACGGTGGGCGTACCGGCGGCAAGCGCAGCATTCGCTTTGGGCAAAAAACGCGGCCCAATCCAAACAAGTGCCCAGAGGGTGAGCGGTAAAAGCAAAAGCAAACTGCGGCGCGAACGTACGAGCAGCGCAAACAGCAGCAGCACCGGCAGCGGCGCGAACACCACCAGCGAAAAGGTGTTGAACAGCGACATCAACCAAATGCGATCTTGAATGATGAAGCGGTTGCCGACGTAGAGCAGCATCAGGGCGAAGTAGACGAGCGCAAGAGCATTGACGAGGCGCTGCAACCACGAACGCTGCGGGATCATACCGGAGAAATAGACGGGGGCATTTGGACGGGTGCCATAATTTGACAATGACATGGGTCATTCAACCTTCTAATTGAGGAAACTATAGGCCAAATTGGGCGATTGTCCCCAACGCCACGTCACTGATTGTCCTCCGTAAGTGCTTGACTATTAAAGCGCATGATACCTTGCGGAAGCCAAACATGGTTATACTTCACGATCAATAATGCTTATTGAGGATGAAATAATGCACACGTTATATCCGTCGTGGATTGAGATTCCGGTAAGCGATTTGGAGCGGGCAACGGCGTTCATTACATCAACCTGCTGGACTGCGAAGGCAACCGGATTGCCCTATCGTTGTATGAGGGGGTAACTTAATTGGACACAATTGCACCATACGATGTTGTGGCAGTAATCGAAGATATAGCTGAAGACAATTTACGGCGCGGCTCGGTTGGAACAGTCATTGAGAAGTGGAACGAAGACGCTTACGAAGTCGCATTTAGCGATGAGAAAACGGGCATTGATTATGCTCAAGTCGTACTCAAAAAGAATCAGATCATCAAACTGTACTTCGCGCCGCCACCTTGACACATCTAGTACAAATCATCTAAGATGTAAAAAGTAATTAAAAATACGATCTCATCCAGAGCGAGTGAGGGTAACGGCCCAATGAACTCGCAGCAACCCCTGAAGCGTCGGGAAGGTGCTAAATCCGCCAGTGAAGCCACTGGAAGATGAGTGCGACAAGTCAGAAACTTCCATCGCGCTCCTTCCAGTTTGAAGGGGCGCGTTTTGTTTCTAGGGGATTTCACCTCACCCCCATCCTTTCTCCCAACCGCTGAGTACAGCTAGGAGAGGGGAGCAAGTACAAAACCGATCACTGCGTTTTAGAAACGGATGCAAGGGAAAAACGGTAGAGGGTTGTAGGGATGACGGCAGTTGATTTGTTGGGCTATGCAGCGTCTAGTGTGATCGTGATTTCACTGCTCATGAAGTCGGTCTTGCGGCTGCGCATGATCGGGCTGGTGGGCGGAATGCTGTTCTTCGTGTACGGGATACTGCTCGGCTCGATTCCAGTTGCCGGACTCAACCTCGTTAACATGTGTATCAACGTATATTTCATCCGCCAAATGTTGATGGCGAAATCGTACTTCAAACTGCTGGAAGTTGACCGGAAGTCCAGTTACATCACCAGCTTTTTGGAATTTTACAAGTACGACATCAGCAAGTTCTTCCCGACGTTCCAGTACCGCCCCGACCGTGTGGATATGGTGTACCTGATCCTGCGCGATTTGCAACCCGTGGGGTTGTTCGTGATGGAGCGTGATGCCAGCGGGCGGGCGCTGGTGAAGCTGGATTATGTGATCCCCGGTTATCGCGATTTGAAGGCGGGGCAGTTTTTATACAGCGAACTGGAACAACTGCTGCCCGCCAAACAGATCACAACGTTATACAGCGTGCCGGGGGATGAGCAGCACCAGCGCTACCTGAAGCGGATGGGCTTCACGGCACAGGGCGGCGAGGGACAGATTAAGCTGTATGTGCGGACAACTCCCCGCCGTACCCTTCCCTCATCGTAACAGGGGCGGGAGAAAGCAGTGTGTACGTTAGCAGTGAGTGCAAAGGCACTGTAAGGAACCGAAATGGATATTGAGATCGGGCATATTCAGGCAATTTATCGCTATCCGGTGAAGTCGATGGCGGGTGAAGGGCTTGAGCAGACATCACTCGGTTGGAACGGCCTTGAAGGTGACCGGCGTTTCGCTTTCCGGCGTGTGGCTGAGAAAGGCGGATTTCCGTGGCTGACGGCAGGTAAACTGTCTGAACTGCTGCTTTACAAACCGATTCGACAAGACGCATCTCAGGACAATGTGCTGCCTACGCATGTCATTACGCCCGAAGGCAAAACACTGGCATTGAGAAGTGATGAACTGCGGGATGAAATCATTCAGCGCTATGGGGCTGAAGTTGAGTTGATGCATCTTAAACAAGGCATCTTCGATGATGCGACTATATCATTAATCAATCTGTCAACAAGCCACAAGATCACCAACGATTCAGGCAATCCACCGGATATACGCCGTTTCCGCCCGAACATCGTCATTGACACCCACCAACGTGAGGCGTTCACGGAAGATCAGTGGGTTGGGAAGACCCTTATGCTTGGCGACGCAGGGGATAGCCCAGCCGTCCATGTAACAGCCCGTGACGTGCGCTGCGCGATGATCGGCCTGCACCCTGAGACGGCACAAGCTGATTCGACGGTGTTGAAAACGGTGGCAAAGCTGAACCAAATTTGTGCGGGGGTATATGGCACGGTGATCCGCACAGGTTTATTAAAGGTGGGGCAGCCTATCTATATACGCGATGGGGCGGTCGATTCAACCCGTGAACCGTTGGTGGCAGTAGAGTCACCTTAAATCCATAAAAATAGGCGGACAACATTAGAAATCCGCATCATAATCACTCACACAGGTAATCCCGCAGCACGGAGAACAAGACTACATGACGACGACACGCACGAATAAACTGACCTACAGCAACCGGCGCTTTTTAGACGCAATTGAAGACCATGTGGTGATCTATGACGGCGCAACCGGCACCAACATCCAGAAATTGAACTTGGTCGCGGCGGATTTTGGCGGCGAGAAGTACAACGGCCTGAACGAGCATCTGGTGCTGACCAAGCCCGAAGTGCTGGAAAACCTGCACGCCTCGTTTTTCGCGGTGGGCAGCGAGGTGGTGGAGACCTGCACCTTCCGCGGCAACCGCATGACCCTGAACGAGTTCGGCCTGTCGGATAAGACGCTGGAGATTAACCGGACGGCGGCGGGTTTGGCACGGCGGGTAGCGGACAAGTTCGAGGCGGAAACCGGCATACCGCGCTTCGTGGCGGGGAGCATGGGGCCGACGGGCAAGCTGCCGAGCGGCAACGACCCCGACCTGAGCAACATCACCTTCGAGGAATTGGCGGCCGTGTTTTATGAGCAAGCGCAGGGCTTGGTCGAAGGCGGCGCGGATGTGCTGCTGATCGAAACCAGCCAGGATATCCTCGAAGTGAAGGCAGCGGTTGTGGGCATCAACCGCTACTTTGCCGACAGTAATACACGCATTCCTGTTCAATGCCAGATCACGCTCGATGTCAGCGGACGCATGTTATTCGGTACGGACATCGCGGCGGCGCTGGCGACGCTCGAAGCACTGCCGATAGACGTGATTGGTATCAACTGCTCGACGGGGCCGGAATACATGCGCGAACCGATTCAATATTTGATCGAACACAGCAGTTTGCCGATTAGTGTGCTGCCGAACGCCGGTTTACCGATCAACGTGGATGGCGAAGCGGTATACCCGATGGAGCCTGCCCCCTTCAGCGCCATGATTGCCGAGTTCACCCGCTGGGGCGTGAGCGTGGTCGGCGGCTGCTGCGGCTCGACGGCGGAACACATCGACCATATTTACCGCGAAGTCCACGGACATTCGTACCAAGAATATCTCGAACAGCATAAGTCACCGCTGCCTCCGCTGACGCTGCATAACGGCGGCACGGCCACACCACCGGACGTGAGCAAGTTGGATCAGTTGGTGGAAAAGGTCGCGCCGAAGAACCGTGAAATCCAACATGAGGCGGTGGCTTCCAGCGGCATGACGGTGACGCCGATGGTACAGAACCCCGGCCCAACGCTGATTGGCGAGCGCGTGAACAGCCAAGGCAGCCGCAAGGTGAAGCAACTGCTATTGGCGGATGATTACGAGAGCCTTGTACAGATCGCGGTTGACCAAGTGACCAGCGGCGCACACATGCTGGACATCTGCGTGGCGCTAACGGAACGCGCCGACGAAAAAGCGCAGATGGAAAAGGTCATCAAGAAGTTGTCGATGGCGGTGACGGTACCACTAATTATCGACACGACCGAGGTGGAGGTGGCGGACGCGGCGCTGGCGCTGTATCCGGGGCGCGGCATCATCAACGGTAACAACCTCGAAAACGGGCGGGAGCGCATCGACAAAATCCTGCCGATTGTCAAGAAGTACGGTGCGGCGGTGCTGAGCATGACGATTGACGAAGAAGGCATGGCGCACACCCGCGACAAGAAATATGAGATCGCCAAGCGCATCACGGACATTTCGGTGAACGAGTACGGTTTGAAGCCAGAGGACTTGATCTACGACGCGCTGACCTTCCCGCTGACAACCGGACAGGAAGACCTGCGGAATGACGCGGTAGAAACTATCGAAGGCATCCGCCTGATTAAGCAGAACATCCCCGGTGTGATGACCGCGCTGGGCGTGAGCAACGTCAGCTTCGGCGTGACACCGGCGGCGCGCGGCGTGTTGAACAGTGTATTCCTGTACCACGCGGTGCAAGCGGGTTTGGATATGGCGATTGTCAATCCGGCGCACATCACACCCTACGCGGAAATTCCTGAAGATCAGCGGAAGATTGCTAACGATGTGATCTTTAACACCGACCAAGATGCCCTGCCGCGATTTATCCAATACTTCGAGCAAAACAAGGTCGAGAGCGCAGCGAAGGAAGTGGAAGACCCGACAGCCGGAATGACGAGTGAGCAAGCGCTGCACTGGCAAATCGTCCACCGCAAGAAGGAAGGCGTAGAAGCACTGGTTGACGACAGCCTGACACGCCAAGATGCGGTGGGTGTGCTGAACAACGTCTTGCTGCCAGCGATGAAAGAAGTGGGCGACAAGTTCGGGTCGGGCGAGTTGATCCTACCGTTCGTGCTGCAAAGTGCCGAGACGATGAAAAAATCGGTGGCGTACCTCGAAACCTTCATGGATAAGGTCGAAGGCTCGACCAAAGGCACGATTGTGCTGGCGACGGTCTACGGTGATGTGCATGACATCGGCAAGAACCTCGTCAAGACGATTTTGAGCAACAACGGTTACACAGTACATGACCTCGGCAAGCAGGTTCCGGCGAACACGATCATCGAAAAGGCGCAGGAATACCAAGCCGACGCGATTGGCTTGAGCGCTCTGCTGGTCAGCACATCGAAGCAGATGCCGATTATCGTCAATGAGTTGGCGCGGCGCGGGTTGAAGTATCCGGTAATTATCGGCGGTGCGGCCATCAACCGGCGCTTCGGGCGGCGCATCCTGTTCCTTGATGAGAGCAAGCAGCCGTATGAATCCGGTGTGTTCTACTGCAAGGACGCCTTCGAGGGTTTGTCGGTCATGGATAACCTGACCAGCGACAACCACAGCACGTTCTTGCAGCAGGTCATTACCGAAGCCTATGAGGAAATCGGCAAAGTACGCCCAGCCAAACGCGAACGGGCGAACAAGACGAGCGATTTGAGACCTGCGCCCAGCATCCCCACACCGCCATTCTGGGGTGCAAAGACGATTTATGACATGCCGCTGGAAGTGGTGTTCAAGTACCTGCACAAGCCGGAACTCTACCGCCTGTCGTGGGGCGCGACCAACAGCCACGGCGAGGAATGGACGAAGCTCGAAAAGGAATTTGAAGCACGGTTGGAGAAGATGCAAAAGGAAGCGCTGCGCGACAAGACACTGCGCCCGCAGGCAGTGTACGGTTACTTCCCTGCTAACCGCGACGGCGACGATCTGGTCATCTGGGATTGGCAGCCGTTCGCCAACGCCAACGGTGAGCCGCCAGAAAAGCGCGAAGTGGCGAGGTTCTCCTTCCCACGCCAGAACAACGGCGAATATCTGTGCCTCGCCGATTACTACGCGCCGATTGACAGCGGCGTGGTGGATACGGTGGCGCTGCAAGTGGTGACAGTCGGTGAAGCAGCGAACGCGGCATTCGAGAAGCTGCAAGGCGCGGATAACTACAGCGAGGCGTATTTCTTTCACGGGCTGGCAGTGCAAACGGCGGAGGCGACCGCCAACTATGTCAACCGCGTGGTGGTTAATCAGCAGATGGGCATCCCGAATAACCAAGGTAAGCGCTACTCATGGGGCTATCCAGCCTGCCCCGACCTTGATGACCACAAGCTGGTATGGGGGTTGATGCCGCAGATCGAAACCGACATTGGTGTGAGCCTAACTGAAAGTTACCAGTTGGTACCGGAACAAAGCACGGCGGCTATTGTCATCCACCACCCCGACGCGAAGTACTTCAGCGTGGGCAGCATCGACCGCACGGCACAGATTTTGGGCGAGGGGTAGAGTGAGCGAGCGTATGGATAAATCCGTAATAAAAGAACGGATTGAATCTCGCAAACAGGCGCTAGAAATACTTCTCGGCGAGCCATTTCATGCTCCTCGAAAGGAAACGCATTTTCAAAGGTGTGTGACTCTCGAGCAATTGTCGTTAGTGAAGGAATTGCGTATATATGAAAAGCCGACATTTCCACACGCTTTGTTTCTGGCGATTGCACGACTCGCCACGGGAAATAGTCTTCGGCAAATTCGATTTCTAGCCCCTTTACATTTCGTTGAGGGGGAAACACGAGTACTACATACTATTGCCCGCGATATTGGCAGCCCTTTATCAACGATAAGGGGTGGTGAAGAATTTGACATCTACTCGACCGATGAAAACTTTCGCCAATGGATGCTGCATTGCAGTGGGACTCAGGAAAACAGATTAGAGTCAGTGGTGCCAGATAAATATGATCTAGCTGAAGTGAAAAAACACTTTCAAACACCTGTAGACTTCCGGTTGATTTACGATCAAATGACAAAAGTAGGAATGTCTATTGGTGAGAATATGCGCGGTATTATCGAGGCATGGTCAACCGACGATGGAAGCTTACTTGCTCACATCCGATGTCAATTTGACACATTATCAAATGAATATCTTTATTCGATGCCAGTACTGATTGAGTCGTGTTTTCATTTGGTCTTAGCTCTATTCAAATTTTCATCCGAGCATTTACCGATCATTACTTCGATTGAGGATATGTCTGTTAGCTTTTGGCCTTCTAGCGATGATATATGGTGTTCTGTGCAGCGGCAGCAATCGGCAGATCACATTGCGGACATCGCAATTTTGAATGATCAGGGAAACTTTTTGATGCATATACGAGGCATAAGGATTGGATATAGTGGTCAATAAGCTTTTTATGCTCGTGCCGGAACAAAGCACGGCGGCGATTGTCATCCACCACCCCGACGCAAAGTACTTCAGCGTGGGCAGCATCGACCGGACGGCACAAATTTTGGGCGAGGGGTAGATGGCGGAAGAAAAACCAAAATCACTCCCCACACTGCGCGAAGCACCCTGCCCGATTTGCTCCGGCATGAAGTTTACGTGGGGCATCACTGTGGGCCAAAGCCCTAACCAGCGCCTTTACACACGACCGGATGGACTCAGTTGGGGTGAAGGACGCGAGCTGCGTACACGCGAATGTAACACCTGCGGCAACGTGCAGTTGTTCACGGTTCGATACGACCGGACAGAAGGACAAAGCTAATGGAAACAACACCCAATCGCGAGAGCGGCGACCCGCAAGCAAAGCCCTGCCCAATTTGCTCCGACAGCAATTATGAATGGGGAACACCGGGCAGCAGCAACGGTTTGTATTATGTGCCACCGGGCGGCATATTCGGCTTCGGTGGTGGTGAAGGACTCTGGGCGCGGAAGTGTTTAAGCTGCGGCAACGTGCAGTTATTCAGCAAAGCGACCTACGATAACCCGTTTAACACAGGATAACCATCATGGATGAACGACCCTTAACCGGATGCAGACGCATGGTGATTGGCAGCGCAGCGGTGCTGCTGGTGATGGTGCTGTGCGTGGTGGTGACGACACTGGCGCTGGATGGAACCTGTTCGGCAGATATGGAACCACGCTTGCCCCGTTACCCCAACGCCACCGTCACCTTGGAGCAGCACAACTTTCTAACGCAGTTCGGCATGGGCGAGTCGGTACTGATGCTGCACACCGATGATGATGTTGCCGTGGTACGCGAGTGGTACGGGCGCACCATCGGCGCGATCTATGCCGATATGCAAAAGAACAACGTCCGCACGTTCGGGCATACGAATTACACCGTTGGTCAGTCAGAAACGGGCAGCGGTACGCAGATTATTTTATACGGCAGATGTGGGAGCTAACGTTTAATGTCTTTACATGAATTCATCAAAGCCATGCCGAAAGTTGAACTCCATGTTCATCTCCAAGGCGCAACGCAGCCGGAAACATGGCTGGAACTTTCGCAGCGGAATAACATCCCGCTGCCAGCCAAAACGATTGAGGAAATGCACGATTGGTTTGTCTTTACCGACTTCCCGCACTTCATCCAGATTTACATGAAGGTTAGCGCGACCGTTCGCAGTGCGGATGATGTCGAGTTTATCGCACGGGAGTTCCTGCGCGGTCAGGCGGCACAGAATATCCAGTACACCGAGATCACCTACACGCCGCACATTCACTACACGCTGGCGGGGATCGACGGCAAAGACCAATTGGATGCGCTGCTGCAGGCGCGGGACTGGGCAAAGAAAACCCACGACGTTGACTGCGGCTATATCCTCGATATTTCGCGCAACGTCACCGCCGAAGAAGGCTTGTGGACGGCTGACCTCGCCATCAGCGGCATGAACCGCGGTGTGGTGGCGCTGGGGTTGGGCGGGCCGGAAGTTGGTCACCCGCCAGAGAAGCACGCCATCTCGTTCCAGAAGGCACACGCCGCGGGTTTGGCTTGCATCCTGCACGCAGGTGAAACCGAAGGCCCCGCCAGCATCTGGGGTGCGATTGAGCAGGGCACGGTGCGGATTGGTCACGGGGTACGGGCGATTGAGGACGCGAAGTTGATGACGCACCTGCGCGAAACCCAAATTCCACTCGAAGTCAGCCCGACGAGCAACATCTGTTTGGGCGTGTTCCCCAGCATGAAGGAACACCCACTGCCGCGCTTGATTGCCGAGGGGTTGTACGTGACGCTGAACTCCGACGACCCGCCGATGTTCAACACCACACTGACCAACGAGTTTATTACGGTAGCGGATGTATTCGGCATGGATGCCGACGCACTCATCCAACTGGTGTACAACGCCATCCGCGTCAGCCGTCTACCGGATTCTGAGAAAGCGGCATTGGAAGCCAAGTTCAAGCACGAATTCGAGTTGTTGAAGGTACAACTATAATAGACTCTGAAGTGATTAGATGGAGTTTAGCCATGTCTACCCATACAACGATTGAGTTAGAGCAAATTCTACCGCCAGAAGTTTACGAGCGTTTGCAAGCAGAAGCAACGCGTTTGCAAGCCAGCTTGAGCGAGGTTGTGCGCGAGGCGATTGAGGAATACCTCGATATTGCTGACGAAAACGACTACGAAGATACGCCTGATGAGAAGATTATAGCGGACATTCGGCAAGGTTTGCATGAGGCACTCACCGGACAGACGATTCCAGCCGATGAAGCTATGGCTTTAATCCGAAAGCAGATAGCTGATGAACAAGATTAGGATCGAATTTTCGAACCAATTTTTGAAGGAACTCCGTCGAATCGTTCGTAAATATCCGCAAGCTGCTAATGAAGTTGAAGGACTACTTGAGCAGCTAAAACAAGGTGAACGTCCGGGCGACAAAATTCCAAACGTGGGATATGACGTTCAAAAAGTACGCTTAAAGAATCCTTCGGCAAATAGAGGGAAACGTGGCGGGTTACGCGCAATATATTATTTCCAGCGTGCCGAGCAAATTGTCATGATAGCGATCTATTCCAAAACGGAACAGGAAGACATTTCCATAGAAGTTATCCGTCAAATTATTGATGAATATTCATCAACTTCAAGACCTGACAAAACAGAGTGAGTAACAAACTGCTATGAGCGCTATCCCATTCCTCAACCTTAGTAGTTGGCAATAGGGAAGCCAGTTTTGCAAAGTTTTAAGGGCGGCAACGAATGGGGGCTAGGGCGTACAGGGCATATCATGCGGCGTTTAATTTGGGTAAAAACACTTCTCCATTTGATACTCACGGTTGTGCTGCTTGGGCTGGGGTTCACCACGACCTCAGCCCAAAGTGACGCACCCTACCTCTACTACTATCACGCTGATGTGAATGCGTGGGTGATCGAACGCGCCGATGGCACCGACAGCCGTTTGTTGGGGCAAGATGTGAGCGAAGGTACCAATACCGCCGAGGGCGAATGGTCGAGTTCCGGTGAATGGTTAATGTGGCGGAGTAATTTTGAAAGCGGGGAAGGTGCCGCACCAAAATTCAGAAGGTACATTACCCGCACATCGGACAGCCATACGATTGAGTTAACCGATTTTTGGATTTCCTCAGTTCGATGGTCATCCTCACTCAATCATCTGTTTTACACCACTTCTAAACCCGACGACTTTCCTAATGGCTATTACATTTATGATCCTAATGAGGAGCGTGCCATATGGTCGCTCAATCCTCCTGATGGTATACGTCAGTCGATTTTCGGTCAGTTAATTGGTGATTATTTTGTCTATTGGGATAACACGCAGCCAACAACTGAAACTACTCGAGATTCTGTCCACGTCGTTTCGCTCATAACCGGAGAAGATGTTCAGCTACCTTCGACGAGCAGCGAGCAATCGGCTTACAGCGAATACATTCATGCAGGGGTCATCACACAGCCAACGCTTACACTCAGCACCAATGACCCGAATATGAAATACAAACTCGATGTGTATGCAGGAACCCTCGAAAGTTACCGATACCGACCTACCTTTACAGAAGCGAGTATTTACCAGAATACATCCGGCACATATGGTGTGCTATTGGAATACCAACATTGCCAAAAGAAAGAAACCAACAATTCATTCTTTAGTTACTGCAATACCAT
>JAPUDW010000442.1 GCA_027492915.1 Bacteroidota bacterium
TTTTAGGACGGCGGGGCAGTGGATGGTGATGGTTTCACGGATCGTGGTACTGTTGTGTTCGGGGTGCAAGTCGAAGGTGAAATTGACTCGTACATTCATCCTCGACTGCACATCTGATACAATTTGCTGACTGGGAATAGTCTGCGTCATGACCACATCCAGCGGATTTTGGTACGAGATCAAACCGAGGAAGCGAAATAACTCCACCGATTTATACTCTGCGAACCGCTGCCCCTGTAGATTAGTTCCCCAACGAATATCGGTGAGTGAAATCAGCAGCGGTGAGAGGCCGATATAATTGGTTGGTTCGGAAAGATGTTCATAGATGTCGGATGCTGCTGCGCGGATAAAATATGTGCATTGAAAAGTCGTGATAGATGTCATGTTTTGTGACGATGCCTCACTGTACTATTTAAGATCAGTTTACAATTAAACAGAGCTGTCTCTGCATGAGATTTCCAATAATTTTTATAGAGAGTAAATATCATGGCTGCCGACGTAGACTTACCGAATCAGGCGGAGGAATCGCCTGAGCCGCTGCCTTTGAGCGAGGCTGAACGCGGGGCGATGCGGGCGTATATTCAACGCTGCGAAGTGCGCCTTTCGACCCTGCACCGTGTCGCGACGGCGTTTATCGGTGGGGCGGGGCTGCTGCTTCTCATTCCCGTGTTCTTCAAGGATGCCTTCGACAGCTTGCTTTCGGTGATTTTGACACAGATCAGCTATCCATTTGCGGGGTTTGGTACGGTTGGCGTTGTACTGACGGGTGTGATGTATCTCTGTTTGTTCTACCCGTTATTCTTGTCGATGGCGATTCCGCTGTACGGGGTTTACCTGCTGTTGAAGGACATCATCCATTTCTACTTCACAATTTACACCCCCGGCTTCCCTGAAGATTTGCTCAACCCCACATTCGCGTTAACCGGTGTAACACTGCCGCTGGACGAAGCACCCGTTGCGAAGGCAGAGGTGATGCGCTATCAATACAACGCTACGCAAATGGGCTTTATGATCCCATTTAGTAAGGAACGTAGTGGTTTATATTTTGACACGATTATCGAGAGTACAAAAGGCAATATCATCCCCAAGACGCGGCGTATTGAGGCGTTGGAACGCTTGGGTGTGCTGCCGGAAAACTACGATCCTGCTAATGTGAACCGTTTTAACGCGGCGCTGGGTTTGGCGCGGTCACTTGACCGAACGCTGACCGAAGAAGTCGCGATGACTGAGATGTCGCTTGTCCGGCATGTGCTGTATTTGCGGCGGCTGGTGCTGCGTTATGTGAAAACACTGCTGATGTTCATTTGGACGACGGTGGTGGCGTTCATGCTGCTGCCGTTCTTAAAGGATGGGCGCTTCCCCCCGTTTGTGCTGCTGGGCGCGGGTTACGCGGTGTGGGCGCTGGCGGTCATGTGGATTTTAGACTTTCCCCTGTACTGGCTTTATCGTCATCGCCATTCCGAGCGACCGGACGAACAGGTTGACCCACAGTTGAACCTGATGCAAGACCGCCTCCAACGTTACTGCAAGCTGGCGATTGCCTCGGCGGTGATCGGGTTGATGCTGGCGATACTCTCCTTGCTCACGCATTAGCTGTTCATGTGGTAGGCGTCTCGAATGAAATATTCCATCAGCCAATCGGGCAGCAGGCGGCGCGCCCACGGCACCAAGATTTCTTGACCGGCGGTGACGGTGTAACGCAGTTTAGGCTTGCGCTGTTGGATAGCCCTTAGGATGACACGAGCGACTTTCTCTGGTGGCGGGCCGTTTCGTAGATTAGCCGCGTGGATAGCAGCGACTCGTTCGCGGATGCCATCGTAAGCAACCAGCGGATTAGATGGCGGCTCGGAAACAATCTCCGTTTGAATATCCCCCGGTTCAACCAGCGATACGTGGATGCCGCTGCCGTGCAGTTCGTAACGCAGCGAGGCGCTGTAGCCTTCGAGGGCGTGTTTGCTGGCGGCGTACAGACCGAGGTAAGGCACACCGATTAGCCCTGCCAGCGAACCGATGTTGATGATATGACCGCTGCTTTCACGACGCATGTGGGGCAGCACGGTGTTGGTGAGTCGCATGACCCCGAAGAAGTTGGTTTCGAAGAGGCGATAAGTATCCTCAAGGGTGGCTTCTTCGACCGCGCCGGATAAGGTGTAGCCAGCGTTGTTGACTAGCACATCCAAGCGACCACTGTGGTTGATGACCGTTTCGATACAGGCTTTCACCGACTCAGCATCGCGCACATCGAGCTTGAGCAAGGTGAAGCCGTTCAGGGTTTCGGCCTGTGGTTGGCGGCTGGTGCCGTAGACGGTATAGCCACGCAGGGCAAGCAGAGTTGCGGTTGCAAGGCCGATGCCGCGTGATGCGCCGGTGATGAGAATAGTTTTCATGAATAGCTGTTGGCAGTTAGCGATTAGCTTTTAGCTTAATTCAAAAAGCGGAAAATGCACAAAATGCAAAATGTGCAAAATTATCTGCCGAAATGTCGGGCGAACCGCTCCCGTAGATCCGCCGAGCTGCGAATTTTGGACGGCGGAAGTGAGGGAGCGCGGCGCTGAAATGACACAAAACGGCGGGACGCTCCCGTATGACCGCCGCCGAACGCCAATTCGGCAGATGGAGGGGAGCAATTCGCTGAATTGGCAGTTACAAGTTGCAAGTTTGAAGTTACAAGAAATGGCAAAAACAAATGCTAAAAGCGAATCGCCAAGAACGCCAAGATAAGGCAGAGAAAGGAGAGGAAGGTGGGAAGGCGTAAAAGGCATAGGCGTATCGCTCATCAATGTATGCAGAGATAAGAACAGCGTAGCACAAATTGAGGTGTTTGGGGTGACCAAAATGTAACTGTTAAGGGGCGAGTTTACCAACCCTTTTGAGGGAGCAGGATTGTTGAGCGGGTTGGCAGGTGGTTAGAAAAAGGTTTGTCATGTCCTGATGCCTATGACTTCAGGCTGCGTTCGCTTTCCTCATATTCCCAATCGGCATCGTCGGTAATTTCGCCATCATCGGTGAGGTGCAGGCGTTTGGGCTTTTCGTAGCTCATTTCAGCAATTTGGCGCAGTTTAGCCACTTCTTTCTCGACATCATCATCACGGGAACTCGCCATACCGAGAATGATGGTGTGCATGACGAAGATACCTGCCCAGCCCATCATAAAGGCGATACTGATGTTTGAGTAGAAGCTATCTTGCAGGAATACGACTGCCGCGACGGAAAATATCAATACGGCGAGGTTGGCGCTCCACAGTGCCCAACGGCGGTTGCGGCGGTCAATGCGCTGGCTGGCGAGTTTTATCAGTTCTTGATCGGTCATGCTGTGTCCTTGGGTACAACGAGTGCTGTTTTGTTATACGCAAGAATAGGATATTCGGTTTCGGCGGTAGGCAAATAGTTATTTCGCAGCGAGGACGTAGAAATGAAGCGGGACGAGGCGTTCCCCTCGTCCCTGCAAAATGCGGTTAAAGGCAGTCGTTGTGATTAGCTAGCTGTGGTGGGCTGCTCAATGCTTTCGGCAATGGTACCGCTGGTGGGGCGGGTATAAAAGGCGATTTGATCTTTGATGAACTCATAGGTGGGTTTGGGGTCACGGTAGACCCAACCAATGTTCTGGGCGACCACACCATCAGGCGTTTGCAGGTCGAGCCAATAGCAAACCCCTTTGTACGGGCAGGTATAGGTGCGCTCGGTCACTTTGAGGTGCTGCATATTGACAGCTTCTGGCGCGAAGTACCAGTTGCCCTCGAATACGCGCATGGTGCTGTGATCTTCGGCGCTGGCAATGATGTCGTTAGTGAGGCGTTCTTTGATGATAAATGACATGAGTAGAGACTCTCCACAATGAAGTAATGAATGTCTTTAGGTATAGATTGCAAATCTAAACTGATCCTTACGTGCGGGTTAAGAAGCTGTGATACTCATGAAGATTGTAAAACGCTGTAGCGGTTGGCCGTGCCGCCTTGCCCATCGGCACGGTAGGTGGCGATCTCGGTCAGGCGGGTGGCGGCGACGAGGGCATCATGCTCGGCATCATCGGTATAGTGGCAGTAGCGGAGGCTGACCGCACCGCGCCGCCAATCGAGCAAATAATCGTGCTGCTCGACCTGAATATCGTCCGACCACGGGGTGATGCGTTCACGGAAGCGCTCATATTCGTAAAAGCGCCATGCGGTGAATACCAGCAAGCCGCCAGATTTGACACGACGCGCAAGCTGACGCATGAATGCCTGCCGCTGTGCATAACCGGGGATGTGGTGAAGAACGCCGAGCAGAACAACCAGATCATATTCACCGGTATCGGGAGGATTTTCGATGATGTCACGCTGTTCAAATGTGGCCTGTAGATTGGATTTACCGGTGAGTGCATCACGGGCGTGAGCAAGGAGCGCGGGGCTGGAGTCAATTCCGGTGTAGGTTAGTGGTGAGTCGGATGATATAGCAAGGTTGTCGTGGAGGAAAAGGGCGAAACGGGCGTTACCGCAGCCGACATCGAGAACCGATAAGGGAGCGGTTAGATAGGGTAATAACTGCTGACAACCCGGCCATGCGGTGACGCGTGTTTGGTCGAAATCATCGGAGACTGTGGCATAGAAG
>JAPUDW010000443.1 GCA_027492915.1 Bacteroidota bacterium
GAAGATCGGTGTGGCGGTCGCGCCAGACGGCATGGGACGGGTAGCAGTAGGCCGGACAGTACTGGTGGGCGACGGGGTGACGGTCGGTTTGTTGGTGCTAACGGCTAGGGGGATCGTAGGCGGCACAGGCGTTAGGGTCGGATCGACGGTGGTGAGATTACAGGCAACCGGCAGCAGCATGGCTATGCCGAATAATATTTTCTTCCACAGAGGAAAAGCAGGCATGAACAACATTGACTCCTCCGTTAGACAATCATGAATTCAATGTTACAAAGGTTATAACGGCAAGTAATCAGCCTTAAGACCTAGATGTATATCATGCATTCTGATTTACAATGTCGTCAGAAAATACAATTTAGATAATTTGCCGCGTCAAGAGCCTCAAACGAGCAAATTTTGTGCAGCTTATACGAACTTCTGATTCATTTTTTGTCACTAAGAAACGGCTCAAAATATATCTAGCCAAAAATGTGTATATAAGATTAACCATTAAACAATTCTTCACCAATCATTAAGAGAACTTAAACGATTTTTTAAAAGCAATCTCATAGAAGGTTATGGATTGTGCAAAGTAGAATTAACGATAATTCCTAAAGGCACAAGCAAAAGCCATTTTAGCGCCTGTTGACTCTGGTGTTTAAGGTTCGTATACTAACAATCAGAAAAATGAAACAGACACAGAGAAATAAAATTCTTCTTTAATAAATTTCTTTCCCTCTGTGTCAGCAAACTCAACGCCTCGTGAAAACGGGGCGTTTTTTATTTCTCCTGCCCTCAGCTACAATTAACCTCATGCAGTTGCACTTTTCACCAGTGGAGGTTTCATCTTATGGTACGCACACCAAAAGCCTACGGGTTATGGTCCAGCCCAATTTCGGCACGGTCGCTCGCGGAGTCGCTGACGCTGAATGACGTTCAGTGGGATACAACTTCGGAAACGTTGGTCTGGCACGAACGGCGCGGCGCGAAAGGCGTTTTAGTAGCGCAGATTGGCGACCAAGCGGCGCGTGACCTGACGGATGAAGACTCGGTACGGGCACGCGTAGGTTACGGTGGTGGTGATTTCACCGTAGCGCAGGGGCATGTCTACTTCGCAGGTGGCGGCGGCAGATTATATAAGCAGGCGCTCACCAGCGGAAAAGCACGCGCGATCACACCAGCATTCGGCGACGCGGCATCTCCGCGCGTATCCGGTGATGGCAAGTGGGTGCTGTACGTCCATAGTTATGAAGGTGTCGATACATTGGCACTGGTGGACAGTGACGGGCAGCGCTGGCCGCGTAAATTTGCCGAAGGCACAGATTTTGTGATGCAGCCTGCATGGCATCCGTATGGTGAGTATGTGGCGTATGTGGCGTGGAATCACCCGCAGATGCCGTGGGACGGAACCGAACTGCGGCTCGTCACGCTTGAGTACGACCGCGACGGGATACCGTTTGCAGCACAGACCGTAACGATTGCCGGAAACACCGACGTTTCGACGTTCCAACCCGAATTTTCGCCGGACGGTCGCTTTTTGGCCTATATCAGTGATGTGACCGGCTGGAACCAACTTTATATCTACGACATCGCCACACAGACGCACACGCAGCTTACTACGGCAGAAGCCGATCATGGACTACCGGCATGGGTACAGGGGCAGCGCGTGTACGGTTGGTGCATCGACAGCCAACATATCATTTACACCTATAACTTGCAGGGGTGGCGCTACCTGACGTCGCTGGATATTTATAAACAATCGACTGGAAATTTATGGGAGGGTTTGGGGCAGTATACGGATATGGCACATGTGGCTGTATCGCCGTTGGATAACCGTGTCGCAATTGTGGCGTCATCCTCAAAAATTCCGCCGCGTGTGGTTACTTATATGCCGAACATAGCACCGACTTCTTCCACGTTGATTGTGATGCCTTCGGCCGCACCAAACACCATGCATGTTGTTAATGACGGTGATGAGCGTGCGCCCGTTATCCACCGTCGATCAAGTACCGAGAGCGTGCCAACCAATGCGTTATCGCAGCTCGAATCCATCTCATGGACAGGACATGATGGCGGTACGGCTTATGGTTTGTACTACCCTCCAACCAGCGAAACATTCGAGGGGATTGGTAAACCGCCACTGGTTGTTTATGTACACGGTGGGCCAACGTCGCAGGTAACAGCACATTATCACGGTGAGGCACAATTCTTTGCGACGCGCGGCTACGCGGTGCTGGCAGTCAACCATCGTGGCGGCACCGGTTACGGCAGAGCGTATATGAATATGCTGCGCGGCAATTGGGGGGTCTATGATGTCCAAGACTCAGCATCCGGCGCGGCGTACCTAGCGGAGCGGGGATTAATTGACCCTACGAAAATCGTCATCCTCGGTGGCAGCGCTGGCGGTTACACTGTGCTGCAATCCTTAGTGGATAAGCCCGGTTTTTATAAAGCGGGTGTATGCCTGTACGGCGTGAGCAACCAATTTGGTCTGGCGATGGATACGCACAAGTTTGAGGCGCACTACACCGACTCGTTATTGGGGCCTCTGCCGGAAGCTGCTGACCTGTACCGCGACCGTTCGCCGCTGTTCCACGCGGACAAGATCGTTGACCCGATGATTGTGTTTCAGGGCGAGGATGACGTGGTCGTGCCACGCAACCAATCCGACTCGATTGTTGAGTCTTTAAAGCGACGTGGCATTCCGCATGAATACCATGTTTATGCAGGTGAGGGGCACGGCTGGCGCAAACCGGAAACGATTGAGCATTATCACAACGCGGTCATCCGGTTCCTGACGCAGTATGTCCTTTTCGCCTGAGTAAATTTGAGGAGTGGGTCGTGGATAGCAGTGTCATCATCGTTGCGTTCATTTTAATCGGCCTCGTGGGGTATATGGCATATGCTAAGTCGCAGCGTGACCGGCGACTATTTGACAGCCTTTATAAACCCGCCGATGAAAGCCAATTCAACGGCGATACAGCGCTCAATGCTGACGGCAGTCTTGCATTCGAGGGTGATACGGATTTCACGACCCAACCTTTTGATCTGCCAGCCGGAAATTATAAGCTCATGTACTGGTTCCCTGAAGCGGTATCGGTCAAGGTTGAACTGTACAGTACCGATGGCAGCGACTCGGAAACCCTCGCTATTAAAAGTGGTGAGGGAGAACTCGGGTTTTCAGTCGCTGCTGCGGGTCGCTACTTTATGATGATCGAACCCAGCGAAGACAAAGCATGGGAAATCGAGATTATACGCCTCGGCTTACCATCAAGCCGATGAGGGAAGTGCCAATAATACCCGCGCAGATTCTAACGTATCGGCGAAGATAAACGGACGACCTTCCAACTTGCTGCCGTAAACACGCAAGAATGTCTTATAGGCGATACGGATTAGCGTTCCCGCACCGACGACCACTTTCTGGCCTTCGTTGGCACGCGCCTCACCCTGCGCAAAAAGTTCGCCGGCGCGGGTAATAAAATCGCCTGGAATTCCACCAGCCTCCTGAATATCAATGAGCAAGTCTACTCTGTGTGACTGGCTAATGATGAGTGCATCAGCCTGCTTAACGGCCTGATTGAGATCATTCCACGTCCAACCGCGTTGAAACACGATGCGGACGATATGCTGCTGCTCGTTATTATCCCACCCAACCTGAATTGTCATGATTGTGACCTCCGTACAATAATACGAAGTGTCACAACCCTATGTTGCACTTTAAGGGCAAATACCTTTCGTTTTTCAGATAAGATTACTGGGTCGCAAGAATGGCAAAGTTCGCGCTAGCCATCGGCGCACCGTCAACCGTCAGGTCAACACGGTAGTTGCCAGCCGTAAAAGCGAAATCGACCTGTTCGGCATAGAACCAGATGCAGTTGTCATTGATGTCGCTATCCGGCGAAAACGATTGTTCTGTCACTAAGCTGCTATCCAAATACCATTGGGCGGCGATGGTGCTGCCAGCACTGATATTAGCAGCGGTGGCAACCACATAAATCTGGCTAGAGTCTGTCGAAAAGGTCGTGACCGATGATAAAGCGCAATCGTTCGAGCCAACACCTTCGGCAGTCACAATATTAAAAAGTGTTGGCGCACCCCCTGTCGGTGTGCTGAAATTCAGTTCTAACGAACCGGGAGTGGCGTTTGTGGGTGGTGGCCCCACGGGAATATTGGGCTGACCGGCAGCAGGTGCGGTGGCGACCGCAAAGGCCGTGTTGGGTTGTACCTGTTCAATCGAACCTGCGTCTATCCCCGCCGCTTGTAATGTGCGGCTGATTTCGTCACGCAAGCGGGCTGCCTTGGTGGTTTCTGTCAGAACAAATTCCGCCGTACGCCGAATTTCATCAATCATATAGGTAGCCGTTACCCGTAATTCAACAATTTGCGTACCGAGTAAAGCATTGTCGGCGACGAGTGTTTGTTCAGCAGAATTATCTGAACAAGCTGTAATGAGCAGCATCCCGACAAATATGGTAATCTGTATCAACTTGTGTGGCATTAGTGAACGCCTCCTAACCTTACAATCAGAGTTAAGTCTAGCAGTGAAGGTCAGATGTTCAAGACAGCGTAGTCTAAACGGTGGGCATCGAAAAAGGGGTTCGCCCTCATAATAAAACCGCACTATACTAGATATTAATCAATTACCAATCTTGTCATATCTTATACCGTTTGTCATGCATCTTTCTTGTGGAGTGAATTATGACAGCTAAGACTGCTTCCAAGTCTTCTAATAAATCAACCAAAAGTTGGTATCAGGATCTATTTTTTAACCGCCGCCGCCCGCACCTACGTGCCTTACCGAAAGATTGGGACAAGCCGGAAAATGAGGATGATTACCAGAAACAGATTCATGCTGATGGCTTTGTTTCACCCAAATATTGGTCTGACGATGATCTGAGCCAATACCCGGTTATCGTCCACGATGCCAATGACCTCGCCGAATATTTACTCCCAAGTTATTTCGAATACAGTCAAAAGTCGAAGCATTATCAGGATCGCTTTTATTTCTACCAATGGGTATTCGTGATCGGCGCGTTTTTAACAACTGTCGCGGGTGCAATTGCTACCCTGCTGTATATCCCCCCCAATTTATCGGTTGCGGCAACAGCCGTTGCAGAACAGTCGCAGAACCTGAACGCGATCAATTGGCAGCAGGTATTCAGTATTATCACCGCCGTTATCGGTACAATAACAACGATTTATACTGCCCTGAGCAACCGTCATGAGCCACAAAAACGATGGGGCAAGACGCGCCGTTTGACGGAAGAACTGCGGATGCATTACTTCACGTATTTGTCACACATCGAACCTTATAACACCCCTGATCGGCTGCAATTATTGCGAGAGAACGTCATCAATATCCGCGTGAAGGAGCAGGAAAATGTCTGAAGCTGAACATATCGCAGCCCAAACTGCTACCGCAAATCATGCTGTCGATTTAGATCAACAGATTCATGAACGACGTGATATTGAAGTGCTTTACCGGATTTATATGGAAAAGCGGTTGGCCTCGCAAGCAGCATTTTACGAGAGCCGCGTCCGTGAAAACCAATCAAATGCCGATTTTACATTCGTCCTCACTACGGTCATCATGGCGCTTTCAGCATTCTTGGCGACCTTCAGTGTGTTTGGGAATTCACCGATACTTTCACTTCTATCGGCTATCTTACCTGCTTTCGCGGCATTGTTAGCGGCCTTCCGCCAGCTTTACGGTTGGGAGCGTCAGATCAGCATTTACCGTGATGCACTGCTTGGGCTGGAACGGGTGAAGTTGATTACACCCGATAAAGAGCGTATGGCATTAGCTGACTTGCCGGGTATCTATCCAAAACTGGTTAACAGCGGCGAAAATATTTTCACGGGTGAGGTCAATCAGTGGGGGCAGTTTGTCCAAAACGCGGGTAAAGAAGACGAAACTACGGACGAACGCACCATGAACACGATGATGAGTGACCTGCAACTCACTGATGCGCAAATAGATACGATCCGCAAAATTGTGGCAGCCGGTACGCCTAAAGTAGCTTTTAGCCAACAAACCATTACCGTTCACCCTGAAGAAGCGAGTGCCCTGCCTGCTGGTAACGGCGGCGGTACTGCGCCCGTACCCGTCGTTTTAACCACAACGCTGAGTGACTCTGCCAACGAAACAAAGGTGATTGAACAGACGATACCGCCAGAAGGGCTGGATGAACCGATTGAAGATGTCGTGCCGCCACCAGAAACGTTCGCTACTGATGTCGATTACGCATCCGCTGAAACCCAATACACGGTGAATGAAGATGCGGGAATGCCAGCCGAATCATTCCCATCTGATACAGCCGCGCCAACCGAAATTGACTATACAACTGCGGTGGATGTTTACCCTTCACATGAAGCTGAATTCCCCGCGACTGAGGAAGCGGCTGCACCAACCGATACCCAGTTCGCTGTGACAGAAGACATTGTACCGGAAGGTGATATTCAAGCGGTTGAGGCGTATCCGGCACAAGCGTGGGAAGAAGAACAGCCTCCGCCACCGGAAGCCTTTAGTGCGCTTACGCCCGGTGCGCTGCACGTAGACCAGCCGCAAGATCCACCGGAAGGCACGTTCACAGAAGAAGACCCGAACGCCAACGGGTAAACGAACACAACTCATCAATAAAAACAGCCTGAGTATCTACTTCTCAGGCTGTTTTTATGTGTGGAGGTGACCGGAATTGCACCGGTGTCCAAAAGATTCGTGGACGTGCGTCTACAAGCGTAGCCAATTCTTTATTTTCACCGCCGGTAGCCCTAACTGGCGAGGTATGCCGACGACTAACCGATGTTTTCTTTGACCTGCGTTATCGGTGTGAGCAGTGCCGCACGCTATGTTTAATTACGCCCACCAATCCACCCGCATAGCGACGGATGGGGTGAACGGTTAGCCCCGCAGGGCTAACACTCTGGCGCATACCTTAGGCGGCTGCGGGCAGAGCGAATGTGTTATTGTTGGCAGTTAATGCCTTGCCTGTTTTTACGTGGTCGTGCTCCACGGCTTGCAACACGGACACAGCCTCTCCTGTCGAATCTGATACACCCCCGTGTTGAAGATTATTATATCAGAAATCCTTGTGCTGTATACAGCACGACATCAGTAAACTATTAGAATGTGAACTCGGAAGATCGTCGGTACCCAACACTGACCATTTAACTTTAATTGGATTCGTTAACGAACCGGCCTCATTGGAATAGGCTGAAAAATAGCCACCATCAAACTCTACGCAGTCAACCGGATAGCGCGTTTATCTGCGGGATGCTGCGCGGGCGGTGATTATACGGCAGGTGTAAGGCGTGAGTATAAGAAGTAGCAAGCGATATTGGGTGCATAACCGAGCGAATACACAGCCTTATCCCTCTACACTGATCGTCATCAATTTTCCTCTATCGGAATGGGAGGCGGCACCAATAAGAAACTCAGGCCGACACCGATTGCTCCGGCAACGAATGGCACACCCAACCACGAATGGATTGCCCACCACAAGCCGCGTCCGTTACTGAGGACGATTGCGCCAAGAACCAGCAAGAAGTAGATAAAGGGGACAAGGAAGGCGAAGAGGCGTAAGACGGTATGCCGCGTAACCGAGGGACGCAGACGAGCGATCAGAATATCGGTAACGAGGCCGCCTATAAACGCGGCACCAATGACCGGATAATACCCCTCATTAAAATCGATGCGCATGAGGTACATGAGGAACGCATTCACGGTAAACATGAGCGTGGCCGCACCGAAAGGCAACTGCCAACGACGAACGAGCAGCAAGAGGATGCCCATCATCAAACCAGCGGGAACGAGAATATAGACAACACTCGTGACCTCGGTGAAATAGCGCGTACTGCCAAAGGGTTCCGGCATGTTCATGACACCGGCATTCGAAAAGATGTTGGCGTATTGGGTAAAAAAGGTGAACAGGGTAAAGAGCAGCGTTACCGACATGATGGCAGGAAATAAGTCTCGCCAGCCGTGCAAGCCGCCCCGCCCCCATGCCGCGCGTAAGGGGCCAGTGATGAACAGGAATGCGCCGGTTGCGAGTAAGAGGTGGGTTGGGCTAAACAACGCTTCAAGATTTTGCTCGATACCAAAGGTTTCGTGCCAGAGCATATCGCCACCACCGCCGAGAAAGAACAACCCTACCCCGAACAACGACAGCATGTAACCGCGCGGCATGGCTTTTGACCACGCATAACCTTTGCCGACGTTGCGGTATTGGGTGACGCTCATCAAAATGGCGACTGAGAAATAACCCCCATACAAAACAGCGTGCCACGGGGTGAAGAAGGATTCAAGCTGTGGGACGGTGTTATGAGCCCAACCATCAACAAATAACCCGACAATAAAGGCGGCGGAGGTCAGCACCGACAGAATATCCAACCAACGGCTGTCGGCAGGATAGCCTTCAACACGTTTGCGCGGTTGAGTTTTGGGAACCGATAACGGTTGATTTGCGGTTGCCATAGCCGACCTTTCACTGCTTAGTCATGGGGATGGTGACTATTGTTTGTTATAGGACCGTTCGGCTTTATTTTAGCACCACCCCCTACAAAGCAAAACGCCTCTAGGGGGTAGAGGCGTTTGGTATTCGGGGCAGCCTGTCCGGCAGCAAGTGGGGGTAACTGCTACCGAACAAGGATGAATATAACAGGGAAAGCTGAGAGGCAAACTACGCCAGCCCTACGGAAATCCTACGGCTCGGTTAGAGATTGATGAATTGCGAAAAAACGCAATCTGATTATGATTAATCACAGACTGAAATGTTTATCAGATAAATTGGGGGCAAACTTATGCGGCGGCGTTCAACCTTTATTATGGTTATGATGCTTTTGGTATTAGGCGCGGCAGTTTTGCCCGCCAGTGCAGGAGCCACAGTCGATGCAGCTTTTTCGCTGGGCTGCACCGGCTTTTCGGGCAGCGGTCAAATCCTGCTGAACCGCGACAATACGGGTTCGGCACGGGAAGCGTTCCAAGTCGTCGTTACGGATGGTGTGGGGAACATCATTTATAAGCCGGTGGTAGACAGCTTCTTCGTCGGTGGCACGGTGTCATGGACTGCGGGTAATGTTATCGAGTGGACAACAGCACCCAAATATAACCCGCTGACTCTGCGCGTGGTGAGCCTCGCCGGTAATAAGCTGTCCGAAACAACAATCACCATCGCTACGGGAAGCTGCGTCGACCTGCCAACGGTGGGTGTTCTATCCGTGATTGAGGACGCTGCGACTTCCGCGTCGGTTGAGATTAACGCCGTACCGCCCCGCCCCACAAATTCAGATGAAGTGACGAAGCTGCTGGCCGGTTTCTTGATCGTCAACACGGATAACCTTTCACTGCGCACTGGCGACGGCCCGGAATATACGATGGTCGGTATTGTGGACGGCGGCACCAAGTTAATTCCGTTGGGGCGGAATGAAAACTTTACATGGTGGAAGGTACAAGCCGGTGATATTGTCGGCTGGGCGAAGGCCGAGTTCCTTGTGGCACGCGGTAACTTAACGAGCGTGACGGTTGTGCCTTCGGAAGGCGAACTCACACCAGCGACGATCTTCGTGTTTAGCACCCAATCACTCCTTTCTGCACCATCCATCGGCGCACTGCCGGTCTGCACAATTGCGGGCAACACCGAGTATCTCGCGACCGGGCGGACGAAGGCAACCGACTGGTACGAAGTTCAGACAACCTGCGACGGTGTAGTGACCAAGGGTTGGATACCGGCAGCGATGGGGGCGTTCCGTGGCTCAGAAGGTACAGTGCTGGATGTGACCGCATCCTAGTTCGGATAGATATTTACCAGACAATAAAGGGCGAGCCAATAGGTTCGCCCTTTTGTTTTGTTCAAATTTTGTTTGGCAATTTTTAGCAAAACCTGCAAAAAAACCATACTTTTTGCGTCCAATTTGCGCAATATTGCCAGCATTTCGGCGGGATGCCCGGCTGGACTTGCTGCAATTTTGGCGAAAGGGTTGCCGCCGCAAAGATTGCTGCAAAGTAGTCATTAGCCGATAGTTTTTAGTCGTTAGTCAAATGCAATGGAAACGCAGGAACGCAGAGAGAAAACAACACGAATAGCCAAGGAGCCAAGGAATAGAGAGATAAAACGAGAGAGAGCACAGAGACATGGTGGTGCTTGCCGGGTAAGTAATGTGCGTGAAATTGACACGCGGACGAGGCGTGCCTCGTCCCTACAATGTGAACCCATTATTTATTTGAAAGTAGAAGCATCACTTACTAGTTGACCATTACCAGACACAGTGTAGCACAAAAATTCTTATTTGATGGTTCGAATTTACAAACCTTTGATGGGGATTCAGAGTTCGAGGTAACCGGATGCGCTGTGATTGATGATGGCGAAGTGGGTGGCACGGCGTAAATAAGCGCGAGTCAAAAAAGCGTATACCCCTGCTCCCAAAAGCGCTGCCAAGAGGTTACGAGCTACGAAAGCGCGATTGTCGTAATTCAGCGTGTAAAAAGTCATATTGCCAAACGAGTCATAAGCTTCAATATCGGTGATCCTTGTATCGTAAGGGCGCATGATATTGGCTGCGAGTAAGGTGCCCTGGTCAAGTGGCGTGAAAAATGCTATTTGCAGCGTATCAAAGATACGATTGTAGGTACGCCAACTGAGAATCCCGCAAGATGCCGACCCCCAATTCCAATTGCCAAAGCAAAAATTCTTTTGATAACTATCCCACCCGCTGCCAGCTACGGTATAAAACCAAATGCCAAACACCACCATGAGTAAGGTTATGTAGTGGGCTACGCCAAGCAGATAAGCCCCGAATACTTGGCGCTTCCAAATGAAAGCCGTAGCAACCCCAATTGCGCAAACAAGGCCGCACTCTAACAACCCAAACAACACAATGACGCAGAAGCCAATGATGAACACTGTTGGAGAGGGGTTTAAATATAGATTCCATGCTCCGAGGTAGCGGTAATTTAAAAGAATTTGAGAGATAAGAGGCTTTCCATAAAACACCACATTCATGTACTGGGCTACAGCGAGTGCAAACCCGATGTGCAGCAGGGCGAAGGTAACATGGTCAAATGCTGTTTGCCGCACGACATATAACCATTTACCCCACACAATTTTTCGCGCCGAAATGCCTGTCAAAATGAGAACATCCCAACGGTTGGCTCGCATCTCATCGTTGACTGACCCAACGGCACTCACAATTGTTCGCAACGCCAATATTGGACGTGGTAGAAAAAGGAGAATGCCGATGATCGTCAGCCAATCGGCACGATCTTCGGTTACGTAGTAGCGGGTTGGAATAAGGGCGACCAACGTTAGGATTGAAAGCGGCAGTACCCGCAGCCAAATAAATGACCACCGGATGTCTCGTGGAGGTACGAAGGTAAATTTCAGCGGCATGTGCGAAAGGCGATGTGCGTTCGCCATAGATAATCCCCTATTCGTATTGTAGGGATTTGCCGGCGACAAATCCCTACCACGCGATTCGATGCAATTGTTATAACCCGATACCTTCTTTTCAATTTGACGACTGCCCGCCTGTTCCGCTACGCTTAGGGCAATGAATATCTAAGTTTGCAGGTTCAGAATGCGAAAACAATTTTTAATCGCTGTGCTTTTTTTGCTGGCCGCGACCACCGTACACGCGCAAACGGCGAATACGCCGCTGAATGGGCCGTTGATCGCCATCAACACAGCAGCCCAAGACCGCATTATTCTGTATGACGTATCAAACGGAGGGCAGCGTTCGTTGAGCTTTGGTGATGGTTGGCAGATGCCGTGGGGTTTTTCGGCGGACGGCTGCCGTGTGATCTTCACCATGAGCGACGGGCTGGCGTGGGGGCGTGTGTACAGCGCCAAACTCGATGGCAGCGATAGGCGTGATCTGGTGCAGTTCGACGAGCTGCCAGCGGATGCATGGGGCGTGTGGGAACCGACACCTTCGCCGGATGGGTCGCTAATCGCCTTCACCTTACTGCGGAAGGATGCGAAGGCGAACAAAATCACCAGCCATCTGGCAGTGGTGGATGCGGGTGGAGGTAAGCCGAGCATCTATAGTGTGAGCGGCAGCGAGTTCGAGCCGCATTGGTCGCCAGACGGCAAGTGGCTGGCGTATATCTCGTTTACCGAGCGTGCGCCGGGGGCGGACATGGCATCAACGGCAGTACCGACACCGGAAGGTCAACCGGAGTCGGCAATCACGATGCTGCGTGAAGCAGATTTGTGGGTGGTGAGCGCGGACGGGCAAACGAAGTACCGCCTGACGGATTTCCCAACAGGCAGTGTACGTGCGCCGCGCTGGTCGCCGGATGGCTTCTTACTCAGTTTCATTTACTCACCCAGCCCGAACAACGAAACGTTCTGGATGATCGGTAACGCGAATGGGGCGATCCCGACGCAGTTGAGTTATAAGTGGGTCGCAGTGATGGACACGACATGGTTCCCCGACAGCGCCTCGATATTGGCGGCGGCGCGTGACTTCCAAGGAGTGCAGGATAATACGCTGTGGCGCATTCCATTGGTGGGCAACGCAGATACGGACGCGACACAGTTTATCCAAGATCCTGCCCTGACCTTCGCCGATTACGCGCGTTTTAGTGCGGATGGGCGCTGGCTGGCGCTGCGCAGCGAGTATGCGCTGACACTGGTAGACGCGGCTACTGGTCAATGGTCATTGGTGAATGATGTGCCGCTGGCGAACACGCCGCCCGTGTGGAGTCCGGCAGGGTTTGGCGGCGAGGGAAGCTGCGGGTAGGTGATATATAAGAAGCATCTTGGCATTCCTGAAACCCCCTCATCCCCAACCCTTCTCCCCCATAGTAACAGGGGAGAAGGGAGCAAATACAGGGAGCATACATTGGTGCTTCCCCGCAAAGAAAAAAGGTTGAGGTCAATGGCGCAGACGAAACACATCTCGTTCCTACAAAAATCATTCGAGCTTTTAGACACGATTAGGTCAACGAACGTGAACCTTTAGCTGACGATTACCCGCCGCATCTTGCAGAGTGGATAGGACGGTGGGATACTTGGCGGGTGGTTGGTGCCGTATAGATGAAGTCATAGCACGGATGAGGCACGCCTCATCCCTACGGAGATCCATCATCTATCATCCTGAGATTTCACCACCGATCCGATAACCTAGTCATTCACACATTAGTTTAGTGGTTCTGTAATGCATTCATCCCTCAAACGTGCCCTATTCATCTCACTTGTATGTCTCGTGGTGTTGGTGTCGCTGCTGCCGGTTACGGCACAGGACGGCGGCACAACCATGCCAACACCGGTTGTTCCAGCAACGTCAACGCCAATCCCCAGACCTGCGCCGACAACGGTGATTACCGAAGAACGGGCGACAGTCGAGCTGTACTTTGCCTCGTTGGAGCAAGGGCAAACGGGGTTGATTCATGTGATAGCGGACGGCATTGCGGGAGCGCGGCTAAGTTTCGTCAACACACTGGTGGACTTCTTCCCGATGCCGGATGATGGTTACTACGGATTTTTGGGCATCAGTATGGAGCAAACGGCGCGGAACTACAATCTCGATGTGCTGGTGTGGTACGCGGATGGAACGCGGCAAACAATTAGCACGAAGATTGATGTGATTATCGGCGGCTTCATCAAGCAGGTGGTCACGCTGGCACCGGATAAGTCGTATCTGGCTGACCCTGAACTGGAACGCAACGAACTGGCGAAATTCGAGAGCATCTTTAGCAAGGTATCACCAGAAAAGTTGTGGGACAGCAGCAGCTTCCAACTGCCGATTCCGGGTGGCGAACTGACCTCCCCTTTTGGCGCATTCCGCAACTTCAACGGCACAATGGACACGCGGCACACGGGTTGGGATATCCGCGCGACACTGGGGCAGCCGGTGATGGCCTCGGCGGCGGGGACGGTGGTGTATACGGGGTTCATGGATATTCACGGGAACGTGGTGGTTGTTGACCACGGTATGGGTGTATATACGACCTATAACCATTTTTCGCAGACGCATGTGACACGCGGACAAACGATCAGCGCGGGGCAAGTGCTGGGATTGGTGGGCGCAACGGGGCGGACGAGCGGCGCACATTTCCACTGGGAAGTGGCGGTCAACGGCAACTTCGTGGATGCGATCCAGTTTATGAATATGTGGAAGCCGGGGTAAGAGAAGCGCAGAGGTTTTAACGCAAAGGCGCGAAGGGGCAAAGACGCAAAGATTTTTAACACAGAGACACAAAGGCACAGAGATAAGACAATTTTTTAACGCAAAGACGCAGAGATGGAGGAATTGAAACAAGTCAGCATCAGTAAAATAATCTGAGCAGTTAACCCCGATTTAAACGCTTCGCGGTATCATTCGTGCTTCCATCGTTGAGATTAGGAAGACTGATGACCACATCCATGCCACCAAGGCAAAACCCCATTGAAAAAGTCAGCTACGGCGACTTGACACGCCTATTTTTGCGTTTGAGCCTGACGGCGTTCGGTGGGCCGGTGGCACATATTGCGATGGGCGAGGACGAGATTGTGACGCGGCGCAAGTGGATGACACGCGAAGATTACCTTGACCTCGTAGCGGCGACCAATTTGATCCCCGGCCCAAACTCGACCGAAGTGATGATCCATGTGGGCTACGTGACGCGGGGTATATCCGGTGCGCTGGTGGCAGGCGCCTGTTTCATCGGGCCAGCATTTTTGCTGACGCTGGTGCTGGCGATTTTGTACGTGAGCAGTGGGCAGATTCCGCAGATTGAGGCGCTGCTGTGGGGGATTAAGCCGGTGATCGTAGCGATTATTGCGCAGGCGGGCTACCGATTGGCGGTGACAGCGCTTAAAAACGGGGCGTTGTGGGTGCTGTTCGCGGCGGCGATGGGCTTGGTGCTGTTCACCGATGTGCCGGAAGTGCTGGTGATGATCGGCGCGGGGGTCGTGTACGGGTTGTATGTAGCGGGGTTCGGCGGGGCGGTGGTGGGATTGGGTGCGTTCGTGCCGAGGTTAACGGGTGAGCCATTCCATATGCCTACAATTAGCCCTACGTGGCTGCAAGCGGCAGCAGCTATACCACCGAGTTTGTGGGACATTTTCTTCTATTTCCTCAAAATCGGGGCGGTGTTGTTCGGCAGCGGTTATGTGTTGATCACGTATATTCAGCAGGATGTGGTGAACGGGTTTGGCTGGCTGACGGGGCGGCAGCTTTTGGACGCGGTGGCGATTGGGCAGTTAACACCGGGGCCGGTATCCACGACGGTGGCGGTGGTCGGGTACATCGTGGCGGGTTTGCCGGGGGCGGTGGTGGCGACGGCGGGTATCTTCTTACCGTCATTCGTGCTGGTGATTTTGACGGCACCGTTGATTCCGAAGATGCGGCAAAGCAAATTCCTTGGCGGATTCCTTTCGGGGGTGAACGCGGGGGTGATTGCGGCGATTGTGGTGACGCTGCTGGAGCTGACCAACGCAGCGCTAAAGACATTGGAAGGCGGGGCGTGGAGTCCGGTGGCGATTGGGCTGGCGGCAGTAGCGGGGGTACTGTTGATCCGCTACAAGGTGAATGCAAGCTGGCTGATCGTGCTGGGCGGCGTGGTGGGGGTGATTGCGGCGGCAATTGGGCTGGCGGGATAGGGATTGAAGCGCAGAGACGCGGAGATTTTTCAACGCAAGGGTGCGAAGGGACAAAAATTTTCAGAAAACTGGTTAGTGGGCGGCGGGGTGCGTATACTCGGTGGATGGAAATCATTAGAGCGATAGGACAAACACAGATGGAAGTCGGGTTTATTGGTTTGGGTGCGATGGGCATATTGATGGCGCGTAACCTGTGTACCGCGGGGCACAGCGTTACCATTTACAACCGGACACGCAGCAAAGCAGAAACGCTGGTGGAACACGGGGCGAAGGTGGCAGATACCCCAGCCGATGCTTGCAAGGGTGAGGTGGTGATTACCCTGCTTTCGGACGATGCAGCGATAGAGGATATGGTGTTTGGCAGCGGCGGAGTGTTGAACGCGCTGCAACCGAACACCGTGCATGTCTGCATGAGCACGATCAGCGCGGCGCTGGGCGAACGGCTGGCGGCAGCACACGCGGCGGCAGGGCGCGGTTATGTTTCCGCACCGGTATTCGGGCGACCAGATGCAGCGGCGGCGGCGAAGCTGACCATCGTGGCGGCGGGAAAGGCAGCCGCGATTGCCCAATGCCAACCCGTATTCGACGCGCTGGGACAAAAGACATTTGTGCTCGGCGAAGAACCGGTCAAGGCAAATATCACCAAGATCGGCGGTAACTTCCTGATTGCCTCGGTGATCGAAAGCCTGAGCGAAGTTTTCGCACTGGTGCGCAAGTATGACATCGAGCCGCAAACCTATTTAGACCTGCTGACCAGTACCTTATTTTCCGCGCCGGTCTACAAGAATTACGGCAGCATCATCGTTGAAGAACGGTTTGAGCCAGCGGGGTTTAAGCTGCCATTGGGGTTGAAAGATGTGCGGTTGGCGCTGGCGGCGGGGGACGCGACCAATACGCCGCTGCCGATTGCCAGCCTCGTGCGCGATCATCTGGTGTCGGCGATGGCGCAGGGTTATGAAGACCTTGATTGGTCGGTGGTTTCGCGGATTGTGGCACAGAACGCGGGGTTGGAATAGCCCACCCCATCCCCACCCCTTCCCCGTAGTAACAGGGAAGGGAGTCAAATTTGTGGATCTCAAACACCCAGCTTCGCTAATACAGGCATTGAAGAAACGCCGCGTGGTTTCCAATAAAAAGGGTATGCCGGCGGCAAACCCCTACAAAAATAATCCACTAGCTGCTCTTGGGCAGCATGGGGGTGAGCCAGCCAACGAAGGCGCTGATGGAGCGCGACTGCATCAACACGCGACCGGGGCCGGTGAGGTGACAGACCAAGCCTTCGCCACCAAGGATAGTGGATTTCCAACTACCGGACTTTTGCACCGTGAACTTGAGGCTGGTATCCATGCCGACAATATGGGCGGTATCGACGATGTAACTTTCGCCAGCGGTAAGGGTTTTGTCGAAGATCGCACCATAAGACGAGGCCAACAGCTTACCCTCACCGCTGACCTTGAGCAAGATCAAACCGCCGCCGCCGAAGAAGCCGCGTGCGCCGCCCCAACTGGCATCCACCTTGAGACTCATTTCACTGGCGACATACGCACCGCTGGCGAGTAGAAATTCGCCACTGACGGGCAGCACGAACATATCACCGGCAACGGCTGGCGCGAGGGTGATTTCGCCACCCTGTGCGGGAGCCTTCCATGTGTTCTGAAAGAAACTTTCACCGGCTGCCATGCGCTTGAGGCCGCCGAAGATGCCACCTTCAGCTTTCGTACTCATGACCAAGCCGTCAGTGTGGCTGACCATAGCACCCGGTTCGACACGGATTTCTTCATTGGGGCCGACTTTGACATAGGCCAGCGCAAAAGCAGGTTGAAATTTAAGTGTTACATCCATCTACAGCATCCTCCTAATGACAACTATTCAATTCTAATACGCTACATGATCGCAATTGGTTCCATAATTCACGCTTATTGTACGGCGAGAAGATGAGCGAAGGCCGTTAAGATTTACGGGAAGCGGCGCGATATGCCCCCACTGCATAGGGGATTAGCGGAACTCATTTACCAGTAAAATCGTCTAGTAACTATGCTTCACTCTTACCGTTGGGAACATCCTTAGGAGGAATCATGCGGCGCTGGTTATGGTTAGTTTCGATAACATTACTATTGGGAACCACACAGGTTTTGGCGCAGGAACCGAGTGGGGCGACGTTCTACGGGCTAAAGGCAGACAATACGCTCGTTAGTTACACGCTGGATGGCAGCGAAACCGAACTGCTGGACGGCGTGAGCTTTGAACATATACGGCTGATTAAAACCGACTTGCCAGAAAACCCGCTGTTGGTGGCGAAGGTCGACGGCACACTTGGCCTTTATTTGGTCGGGCCGGTTCAAGCACCACAGCCGATTAAACTCCCTGAAGGTTTTGACCTTGAGAGTCATTACTGGTTCAGCATCAGCAACCATCATCCCTACTACGTCCTGCAACTATCCGGCGGTATACCGGAAACAACCGCGTTACTGGTGAATGTGGACACACTCGAAGCGCAGCTTTTAACGGGCAGAGTCTTTTTTAGCAGCAGTCAAAGCATCTTCTTTTCGGACGATGGCAGCAAACTGCGCTACACCAGCCGTACAGACGCAAACAGCAACACATGGAACTTGATCGAGCGTGATGTTGCCAGCGGCGCGGAGCGAATATTCTACTCATTCAACGAGAACTTCCCGATCGTGAGTGTCAGTTCGGATGGTGAGGCATGGCTGTTCCGTGTGTATGACCGCAACACGCAAACTAACAATATAACCCTCGTGAAGCCGAATGGCAGAATCACCAACATCGCGCAAGAACCGAGAAGGCTCACATTCTTCCGAGGGATATTTAACGACATGCTGTACGCGGCACAAGCTGATTGTAAAACGGGCTGCGAGGTTAAAATTACACCATTGGGTGATGTCAATAATGACAACTCGACGGTTTTCACCGCACCCGCGCTTGAAACGTTCCCCGTGCCGGTGTCGATGCCAGATGCTGACCACCTGCTCATTATGGATGAGGATACTTATTGGATGCTCGGCACCGATGGCAGTGCGCAAAATCTGGGGCTGCGCGATCCGGTAAATATCTACACGCCACTTGCCCTTTCCAGTGACAACCGCTGGTTGATGACCGTGACAGCCGATGAGGATGGCGAACGCACCGGTTATAAGGTGTGGGATTTGCAGACTCGAACCACCGTCCTTGAAAATTCGCTGCCGAGGGGCTTGAACGTGTACTATGGCGATGAAGGGCTGATCGTGTGGGAATATCCTGATCGGCAGCGGGTTTACCGTTACAGCGATGGCAAGGTGTTTGACCTCGATATGGGTGCTACAGAAACGCTGTATATGCTCGCTACACCGGATATTGGAATTGTGGCGACAGGGCGCGAAAGCGAAATCGGTGGACGCGGAATTTATGCGCTCGACCTTGATACGGGAACGTACACGCTGCTAGCAGATGACACGCGCGCGTTGTTCGCGGGATAGGTGGTGGGTGTGAATTTGGGACACGGACGTATCAGGCAACATCACTTACAAAATGACCACTACTGCGTGGTAAACCCACATCCGTTAATGGCATTTTAGGCGGGGAATAAAAAGTGGACGAGAAGTAAGTTTCTCGTCCACTTTTCTGAAGTCAATGTAATTAACGCCGCTTCTTCTTTTTCTGCTGGGGCGGTGACTTGAAGGGTTTGGTTTGCTCTTTAATTTTCGACAAACGCTCGTAGTAGCCGCTGATGAAATCGCCACGGTCGGTCGCAACCAAGAGGCCGGACAGGGTGTTCACGGTGAGTTCACCAAAGTGGTCGATCAAACGCCCGATTTGTTCGCGGACGATCATCATCATTTCGTCCCAACCAACCCCCTGCGGCAGTTCGGCCTCGCGCACGCTGCGGGTGCTGTCGAGGTAAGCCATCGCCGGTTCAGCCGTCGGGAACACCAGCGAGCGCGGCAGATCGTAGCGAACAACCGCCTCGAAATGACGGGCAAACAGGCGTGTTCCACTTTCGAGCGTGAAGGGGTCGGTATGCTGCCCCGGTACGCGAACGTTGGCGGTACCGGGGGGCGAGAGCAAGGTGATGGCGCGGCGCATCAACGCCTGAAATTCGGGCATGGTGTGAATGCTGTTGGTGGTTGCCATCACAAAGCCGGTGGGCTTGACCACACGCCGCAGTTCACGCAGCGCACGTATGACATCCGGCACATGGAACAGCATATGGTTCGCCATTACCACGTCAAAACTGGCATCAGCATAGGGGAGGCGCTGCGCATCGGCCAGCACCAGTGTTTTCTTGTACGGGTGTGCTTTAACCATGCTCATGTGCAAATCACAGGCATGATAGTCGATATTCGGGAAGCGATCTTGCAAGACGGTGTAGTAACGCCCCGGCCCACTGCCGATGTCGAGTACCTTTTCATCACCCTGCCATTTGACTGCATCCACCGCCCAAGCAGTAAAATCGAGTTGGGGCTGGCTGTAAAGCTCGTGCGTTTCCTGCCGAATGCGAAGTGACTCATCGGTTTCGTACATGCGACCGACGGCCTGCGGATCGTTGGCGAAGTTGAACATCAAATCTTCCGTTCTAAGCAAGTCAAACATAAGGCAACAGTTACAACTCTATCCAGAATATTATCATCGAAAAGCAATTTAGGGCTATCCTCTCCCCATAGGATAACACACGCCTAAATTTACGCATATTCACTTTTTAGGGTTAGATACCACCTTCGTCCATAAAACGCTTGCCGATACGTTCCAACCAGCGGGGTGCAAGCAGTTTTAGCCACGGGAACAACCAGCCGGGTAAACCGCTGACAGGGGTGTACACGGTGCGGCGGCGTGCAAGGGTGGCGGTTGCGATCAAGCGCGCAGAGTCGGCGGGCGACATTTGCTTGGTGCCGGCAAGCTGCTGGCTGATGCCACCTGACGCTTTGCCTTCGGCGTCTAACATACGTCCGGCGAAACCGGTATCAATAAACCCAAGGTAGAACATGGTGATGGTTACACCGTCATCGGCAATTTCGGCGCGGAGGGATTCGTAGAAGGATTCCATCGCGTGTTTGCTGGCGACATAGCCGGTGCTGCCGGGGGTAATAATTTTATCCGCCATGCTGGAAATATTGGCGATATGACCGCGCGACTGCTTGAGGTGCGGCAGCGCATAGTAAGTGCAGTAGACCGCGCCGAGGAAGTTGACCTGCATGATCTGGTCGATGAGGGCGGGGTCTTTGAGGCTGGCAAAGCGCGACCACATGGTAATACCGGCGTTGTTGACGAGCGTATCGACACGCCCATATTCAGCAACTGTTTGCCCTACCAGACGTTCGCAGTCGGCCTGCTGGCTGACATCACATGCGACGGCGATGGCTTTGCCACCCAACGTGCGACATTTAGCGGCGACGGTTTCAAGTTGGTCGATACGCCGAGCGCCAAGTGCCAGATAAGCACCCTGCCCCGCGAGTTCATAGGCCAATGCTTCGCCGATACCGCTGCTCGCGCCGGTGATGATACTGACATGCCGGTGGTAGGACATCTTCACTCACTCCGCAGGGCGCGGCTGGTGACGAGCTTACCGAGTTTATAGGCGGGGTAAATACCTGCTGCCAGCGAAGCAATGACCGCAACCGCGAAGGCTTGAGCAAACTCTTGTGGCGGCAGGTGAAGCTGCATCGTCCAGCCGAAGGAGCGCACGTTAATGACGTAGATGAGCACCAGCGCCAAGGCGAGGCCGATAGGCAGTGCTAAGGCTCCGGCGGTGAAGCCCATCAAGCCGGTTTGGATGAGGGTATAACGCCAGAGTTGGGCAGGGGTCATGCCCGTGGCACGCATCACCCCGTACTGGCGCGTCTGTTCCAACTGCAAAGACATGAGCGCACTGAGTACGCCGATGAAGGCCACAACCGTTGCCAGCAGTTGTAGGGCGATAGTGATGGAGAAAGCTTGCTCGAAGATGGCAAACACGCCGGAGCGCAAATCGGTATAGCTTTGGACGCGCAGGTCATAGCCGCCGAGTGCCTCGGTTTGCAGCGTGTCAATCACCTGCTGGCGGTTCGCACCCTCGTCGATGAACACGGCGACATTGGTGATGTAAGGGTCATCGTAGAATGAGCGGTAGACTGCATCCGACATCGTTACCACGCCTTGATCGGTCGAATAGTCGTAGTACACACCAACAATGGTAAAGGTCTGCTCGCCTTTGTCAGTCAGCAGTTTGAGCGTGTTATTTTCGGGCGTGATGCCCCGGTGGAAGGCAAACGGTTCGCTAACGACAATATAACCCTCCTCCAACGCTTGCTCATAATCGCCGTTGGGCGCGGTGTTCCAGACAAAGGCGCGGCCATTTTCAGCAGTTTCTTCGCTGATCGCCAGCAAATTCGCCGGTGGCAAATCGGGGTAATCGGGCGCGATGGCGGTTACTTCGCGGACGGTAGCGGCACGGGCAACCCCTTCAACACCTGTAATCAGAGGCACAACGGCGGGGTCGGTATTGGGGGTGGCGCTGATAACCGTCAGCAGCGGCGGTGAGATGAATATATCCGCGCCGAGTGTGGCATCCAACCAATCGGAAACGGTGGTGCGGAAGCTGCCGATCATCACGCTGACACCCACAATTACACTCACGGCGATGGTCAAGGCCGCAACCGCAATCGACGTGCGGCTGAGCGAACGGGTCACGGCGCGGGGTGCCATACGCCCAAGTACGCCAAAAATGCGGCTCGTCAATGGCGTGGCGAGGCGCATCATCCCAATTAACACAATCGGCGTAAATAAGGCGCTGCCGATCACGATACAAAACAACGCCCCGAAGCTCACATAGAGGTTGGTCGTCGGCAGTTGCAGGAGCAGCAACCCGACGAGATTGGCGACCACTGCGCCAACAGTCGCCAGCGGCACCAATCGTAAGGCACGCTGCTCGACATCTGAACGGCGCAGGGTTCCGGCGGGCGGTGTGCGGGTGGCTTCGTAGGAAGGGACAAGCGCGGCAATCATACTGGCAAACACACCAATCGCCGCCCCTTTAATGAGCGTAAACGGGGTCACGGTGATCGCCTGTACACTGACCGTAAAGTACAAGTCGCTAATGGTACGGGCGACGAGGCCAACCGACGCACGCCCCATAATGATGCCGAGCGCCAAGCCGATAACCGTCCCGACAATGCCGAGCAGCAGCGCCTCGCCCAGAATGAGCATGAAGATTTGCCCACGAGTCGCTCCCAACGACCGCAGCACACCAATAATCGGGCGGCGTTGGATGACGCTAAACGTCACGGTGTTGTAGATCAAAAATACGCCAACAACCAACGCCAACAAACTCAGTGCTTGGAGGTTGAGGTTAAACGCCTCGGTCATCTGGTTGATAGCGCTGTTTTCCGCATTCGGTGTGGTGAGCGCTGCACCCGCTGGCAAAATCGCTTGAATGCGCTGAACATCATATCCGGCGGGTAAGATCAGGTCAATCCGGCTGATTCGCCCGGTCATGCCGGTTAGTTCCTGTGCAGTCGCAATATCGGTCAACAGCAGGTTATTGATGGCCTGAGCGCTGGCCTGATCGGGCGTTTGCAGCAAGCCAACAATCCGCACATCCACCTGCTGATCGTTGGTGCGCAAATTGAGCATGTCGCCAATTTTTAGACCGAAACGATCAGCGAGAACTGAACTCATCAGGGCCGTGCGAGGCTCGGCGATGAAGGCGTTAATGGCCTCGGTAGTCGTTCCGTTCGCACCGCCACCGGCTGCGGTTTCACCCGCGCTTTGCGACGAAGCGGCTGATAGATAATCGCGGAACGGCGGTTCGGCAAACGGGTCAACACCCAACAAACGCAGCGGTTGGTCGCCCACGTTGATGCCGCGCACATATTGCTCGATAATCGGGGCAGCGGCTTGCAAGTCGAGGTCGAGGCGCAGTTGGCGGTAAAGTTCAGTCGGCAGGCCGTTCACACCACCGAGTATTTGATGGGTGGCTTTGCCGGAAATACTCTGGGCGCTGAGGTCGAAAGCGCGGCTGGAAGAGGTGTTCGCAATATCAATGGCAATCACCATTGCCACGCCCAGCGCGACACCCAGCACGAACAGCACACTTTGCAGCAGGCGGCGGCTGATATAGCGCTGCCCTAAACGAAATATAGCAGATGACATCATAGGCTTGGCTTTAAATGAATAGCGGTTCGCCCTCAAAACGGGCAGCCCACACGGATAGCAGATGAGTGATGTTACAAACCCATTAGATGATTATAACCATATTTAAGCAGCGGTTCGGGTAATATTCAGGGAACACTTATACGTTCCGAGTAGGCAAGGTTTACCTGAGCGACGATACTCGCCCGTTTCAAGTAAGGCCGTGTGTCACTGGCGCGTAAACCCCACTTTAGAGTAAGTTTGTACCAGTCCTTTCGTCCTGTGTTCCCACAGAATCAGAATTGCACTATAATAGGTCAAAATCACCCTCAAGGAGTCCGGGTATGCAGAAACCGGAGCATGGCATCCGCCTTCCCAGCAGCGCACGCACCAGCACAGGCCAGGTGCGCCAGAACAATGAAGACAACATTCACCTGTGGGCAGGTGATGGTTTCGTACTGGCGATTATTGCCGACGGTATGGGCGGAGCCGCCGCAGGTGAGGAAGCCAGCCGAATCGCGGTTGAAACAATTAAAGCCGGTTTCAAACCCGATGACTCCGATGAAGCCCCAGTTACCGAACGCCTCCAGGACACCATCCACACCGCGAACTTAAACATCGTCCAAAAAGCCGCCAACTCGCCCGAAATGCGCGGGATGGGTACGACACTGACCTTAGCTTTTGTACGCGGCACTTATGCGACCTTCGCCCACGTAGGGGACAGCCGCGCCTATCTCGTCGAGCCGGACGACGAAACCATTACCCAGATCACGATTGACCACAGCTATGTGCAAGCGCTGGTGATGGCGGGGCATATTACGCCGGAACAGGCCGAAACACACTCGATGGGCAATGTGTTGTACCGTGCGCTGGGGCAAAATGAAGATGTGGATGTCGATATTTACTACAAGCGGCTGCACGTCGGCGACCGTCTGATCCTATGTTCGGACGGCCTCACACGGCATATTAAAGCCAATGAACTTGCGAAAATAGCATTCTCTGACCCGAATCCGGATGTCGTTAGCCAGAAGATGATCGACCTCGCGAACCAGCGCGGCGGCGAGGATAACATCAGCGTTATCGTGATTGCCGTCGAAGCTGACCCGACCGCCGTGCGCGATGACCTGAGCAGCTTGAGCACCCCATATGAGGATGCAGATCGCGACGCGACGATTATCCTCAAGAATAATCCGCTCAAGCGTACCCGTGAAACGGTCGAATTCGCCAGTGCTGACCCGCATGATACGCTGCGACTGCCCAAGCAAAAAACACAAGAATGGCTCGAAGCCCACGAAAACGGCACACCGGCGATTGATGAGGATGACTTCCTCCCTGACGAACCGACTGAGCCGATCAGCCCGATTCCTGAATCGGAAATTGACACGCTCAAAGTACCGACTGCAACCCCAACCAACGCGAACCGCGATGGCGCCGACGAAGGGCGCGACACGTTAACGCCAGATCAGTAAATAAGCGGTGTTGTTGACACGGTTGTGCTATACACGCTATAGTCTCTCGTATGCTTAGTCATTACTCCCCTTCCAGCTTCGTTTGTCCCGTGTGTTGTACACCATTTTTTAGCGTGCCTCTGACCCGTGGGAAGCCTTTGACGTAAGCCTAATTCTCTTTAGCGCCAATAAGCCGATCCTCATAAGGGGTCGGCTTTTTTGTTTTCCGGCGTAATCGTTCATATGAGGTTCAAGGAGACTGTTGTCATGAGCCAGATTCTCGATGAAGTATTAGCAGCAAACGCGACTTACGCCAGCAATTTCGGTGAAAAGTCCGAACTGCCGCTGCCGCCGGCTAGAGGCTTCGCTATTCTCGTGTGTATGGATGCGCGAATTGATCCCGCCAAATTAGCAGGGTTGAGCGAGGGGGATGCGCACGTTATCCGCAACGCGGGTGGCCGTGCCAGTGACGACGCTATTCGTTCGCTGGTGATCTCGCACAAGTTACTTGGAACAAAGGAATGGTTCGTCATCCATCACACCGATTGCGGGATGGAGTATTTCACCAATGATGTCATTACCGGCCTATTGGAAAAGAGCCTCGACACGGCAACCATAGATGCTGACGGCTGGCACGATGTCGGGCAAGGCCCCGGCTCAAGTGAGGGACAGTTCATAGATTGGCTGACGATTAAAAACCAATCCGAAAGTGTAACGGCTGATGTCTCACGCATCCGTAATCACCCACTCGTTCCGCGCTCCATCCCCATTTATGGCTATATCTATGATGTCAAATCCGGCAAACTGCTGCCCGTACCCGAAGCCCACGCTGTAGGTCTGGCAAGCTAGATTCCTTGCTTCAGAAAGCTTCAGCAAGACCCTATTTTGTGCGGGACAAAGTGGGGTCTTGCCTATTCGCGGTAAAAAGACAAATCCGTGTATAATATGCGCGTTAAGACAAACCATTTACTAACTTTGCGAGTTATTAGGGGTGGGGCGCATGTCCGATAACCCGTCTAAAAAAGACGACATTCAAGCTAACAGCAAAAAAACCGGATGGCATACACCGCAAACCGCGACGATTGAACCGGTAGCCGTACCGGCGGTGAGACCACAAACGGGCAGCGGTTGGCGTGTACCTTCACTGCCACAAAACTTGCCAGCCCAACCTCAAAATCAGGGGGATTGGCATCTGCCGCGCCCGGAAGATACGGTGTTTACAGAAGACAGTGAAACCGAAATTCCGGTTGAACGCAAAGAGATTATTGAATCGCGACCAGAAGATTTCCTCGACAGTTTGCTGGCGACCGAAACCGAGGAAGCGGCGCCGACTGCAACACCTGCGATTGAAGAACCTGCCGCCGAAAAGACTGACTCGCAAAGTCTGCTGGATTTGGAACTGAGCAGCGTGGTCGCAGCGACCGGCGCAGATGAAGACGACGAGGACGATGAAGACGCGTTCAGCATGAGCGAACTCATCGCGCTTTCCAGCCTCGTGGAGCAGCCACCCAAGTCCACAATTATACCGAAAACAACGATTGAACAGACAGGATCACAGCCTGCCGAAGTAACAGGTGAACAGCCCGCCGCCGATGACCCTGCCGCTTACGCACGCCGCCAACTCGAAGCGCTGCAAGGCACAGGAACCAGCACGCCCACCGAAGTTGACCGCGACAAAGATGTCGTGCCGGTTGTGACCCTCGAAGATACCGGTGGCCTCGCCGCCAGTGACCCTGCCGCCTATGCCCAGCAGCAGCTTGCCGCGTTGGGAGGAACCGCCGCCGAACCCGCAGTAGCTGGCTTGACCGCGAAGCAGCAGGAGCTTGGGCAAAAGTTCCGTGATACCGAAACGCAGGTTCGCTCCTTACGCGCCCAGTACCAATCCGGTCAGTTAACCCGTGAACAGTTGCAAGAGCAGCTTAAGCGGTTGATGATTCTCGATGAGAGCAATACGTGGTGGATGATGGGTGTCGAAACCGACACATGGTATCGCTTCCAGAATAACGAATGGCTGGTTGCTACCCCACCCTACACCAATGATGCGCCCGCCGGACGGACACCTGCGCCAACGGTGACGACCAACCTTGACCCCAACGAGGTCATTCAGGGGTCGCTGCCCTACTTCCCAACGGGTGCAGCCGCGCCGCAAGTGGGCGGGTTCACGCAGCCGATTGATGGTGGCGAAACCGGCGGCTTTGGCATTACCGAAGAACTCGGTTTGCCGCGCCAGCATATCCCCATCCAAGACCCCGAACGCACGGTGGTCAACACAGCCGGTACGTATCTATCGCCCGTACAGTCAAATAGTGCGCCGACCGTGCCGAACCTGACGCCCTATAATCCGTCAACTGCTCAAACACAGGTTAACCCCGCTTATGACCCTTATGGTTACGGGCCAGCCACCCCTGCCCCGATCCCCGGTCAGGCGGAAACCGCACCCGATTATGAAATTCAGGAAGAAGCGGGGCAAGTCTTTGAGGACGCAGCCAAGCGCCAGCAGCAGCGCACGATCCGTTTAGTGCTAACAGCAACTGCGCTGGGCGTCGGCGCACTACTGCTGCTGGTTGCCTGCGGTATCGGCTTCATACTGGTGCAGTACAACGGAATGGCGAGTCAATATCAGGCGCAGATTGCGGCGCTGGCGAACTACCGTCCGCAGTTCCAAACTGCACGGGTGTTGGACATCAACGGCAACCTGATTGCTGAACTCAACAGCCAGGACGGTGGCGCACGGACGACCGTACCGCTGGGTAAAATTTCCGAAGAAATGATTCATGCCGTTGTCTCGTTAGAAAATGAGCGCTTCTTCGAAGACCCCGGTTGGGACTGGGTGGCGATTGGCCGCGCGATTATCCAGAACGTCAGCGCGGGTTCGGTCGAGTCCGGCGCGAGCACCATTACACAGCAGATCGCCGAACAGCTTATCCTCAAGACACCGACCAACACAGCCGCGCTTAAGCTGGAAGAGTTGGTGATTGCGGCGGAGATTTCCAAACAGTACAGCAAGGACAAAATTCTTGAGCTGTACCTGAATGAAATTTTCTTCGGCAACCAATCGTATGGTGTCGAAGCGGCTTCACAGTTCTATTTCAACACCAGCGCCGACAACCTGAATTTGCCACAGGCAGCGATGCTGGCAGGGATGATCGCCTCGCCGGTGCAGTACAATCCGGTACGGCTGAGTACAGACACCGATGAACAATACCGCAACCGCCGCGCCGCGACCTTCGCCCGTATGGATTATGTGATCCAGCGTATGCAAACCGTGGGCTGCTTGACAGTGCGCCCCGGTGGGCAGCCCTTCTGCGTCGATGCCAATGTGGTGCGGCAGACGGTGGTACAGAAGGCACAGATTAACGCAGCGACCTTTAGCCCGCGCGAAGTCCGGTTTAAGTACCCGCACTTTGTCCAATTTGTCACCCAGTATATCGAGTCGGTCTACGGCTCTGGTGAAATGTACCGGCGCGGCTTCGTCATCAAGACCACGCTCAACTCGGCCATTCAGGATGCTGCCGAAGCCGGTTTGAAGCAGACGATGGCGAACCTGATTAACACCGGCGTGAATACCGGCTCGGTCATGGTGACTGACCCGCGTAACGGTGCAGTCAAGGCGATGGTTGGCAGCCCGAACTTCAATGACGACACGATTGACGGACAGGTGAACGGCGCGCTGACATGGCAGCAGCCGGGTTCGTCCATCAAACCGGTAGAATATGCCAAGGCGCTGGAAGGCGTAGACGACAACGGTGACGGACGGCCTGACCGCTGGTATACCCCTGCAACAATCCTGTGGGATGTGCCGACGACCTTCCAGAACCCGTCATACACCCCCACCAACTTTGATAACCGCTATCACGGCCCGCTGGCGCTGCGCTATGCGCTGCAAAACAGCTATAACGTTCCGGCAGTCAAGGCTTACCAATTTGTAAGCGACGCTGGCTTCCGTGATATGGCAACCCGCTTGGGCTTGAGCTTCCCTGAAGGCGCAACTTTCGGCTTACCCACCGCGCTCGGCGCGACCGAAGTCACACTCTACGGCATGATGTCCGCCTACGGTACTTTGGCGAACAGTGGTGTGCGTGTGCCATTGTATGTCGTGGACAGCATCACCGACTCGTCGGGGAACGTGGTCGAGCTGCCCGCCCGTGCCCAACCGGCACAGGTGATCCAGCCGCAAATCGCTTACCTGATGGAAAATATCCTGAGCGATGATACTGCCCGTGCGACCGCCTTCGGTGTGAACGGCCCGCTGACCATTAGCGGCATCCCCACCAGCGGTTATGTGGCGGCCAAGACCGGCACCACCAACGATGCCCGTGACCTTTGGACGATGGGCGCGACGACCAATACGGTCGTCGGGGTGTGGCTGGGTCGCCCAGACAACGCCGCGACGCAGGTGCGTGACGGTGGTTACGGCAGCGCCGCACCGTTGTGGAACCGTGTCATGACCGCCTCGCTGCAAGTACAGGGGCGGCCAAATGCCTTCCCCAACCCACCGGGCTTGATCCAAGCGCAGATTTGCGCCGATACCGGCACCTTACCACCCACAACCTGTTCCTCCCTGCGCACCGAATTGTTCGTGCAGGGGCAAGAGCCACCGTCGGCTGACCAAGCCTTCGTGCAGCAGGTGGCTGTCGATACATGGACGGGGTTACGCGCCAACGAATTCTGCCCCGATAACCGTGTGACCGCGACCGTCATCAACATCAGCGACCCGACCGCCGTGGCATGGCTGAACAGTCCACAGGGTGCGGCGGACGCGCAGCGCTTGGGCATCACCGCAGGAACAGTAACGACTGTCCCGACCGATGTATGCAGCGTGAACACCGAAGTACCGATTGCGCGTATCCTATCGCCCACCGAAGGCCAGACGATCACCACCGGCCCGACCCAAATTTTCGGTTCGGCTTCGGCAACCCAGACGTTCAACCGCTACCAGTTGGAATATGCATCGGCTGTCCAACCGGATGTATTCACCATTATCAGTGGGCCATCGACAACGCCGCAAAACAGCGGTGCGCTGGCAACGTGGAATACCCAGCAGCTTCCGAACGGCGCGTACATCCTGCGGTTAGCCATGTTCTCGAATAACGGCGGCTATCTGTACCGCACGCTGAACGTCAACATAGTGAACGCCGTACCGACCACACCACCGCAGATCATCCAGCCGACATCGGAAATTCCGTTGTTCATTACGGCAACACCCTTTGGTGGGGTGATTGATGGCAGCGCCCAAACACAGCCCAACGGCTTCGCGACGACTGCGCCACTGCCCTTCCTGCCCGTGGTCACGCCCATAACATCGCCCTAAAGAGGCAGCAATCACACGAAACAAAAGAGGCATATCGTCGGATGCGCCTCTTTTTGTTTACAAAAGTTTGAAAACCCGAACCATCAAACCAGAATTTTTGTGCTACAATATATCTACTAGTGGTCATTTAATAAGTGATGTGTCCTGCTGCAAACACTTGCAGATGCCTATGTGTGCGGACGCAGCGTTCTGCATCCGCACCACCACCCTATAGGTGTTCTGTCTCCTGTTCGCCGTATTCCTTGGCGTACTTGGCGGTTTAAATCGCTTGGAGTCTCCATGTTAAACATCTTTGTCTTATCTGGAAACTTGAGAATACACACGGCAGAGTCCTCCCTCGCTTCCGCCGAATCGGCAGAAGTTCCGGCAGATCTACGGGAGCCTTTCGCGGCGTTTGTGTCATTTCGGCAGTTGGCTCCCCTGCATCCGCCGAATCGGCATCGGCGGCAGCCATACGGGAGCGTTCTGCCGAAACTGCGCCATTTCAGCGGATATAGCCGAAGTTCCCGCCGAGGCAAAATGACGATTCGGCGGATGTGAGCGAGCTTCCCGCCCGCCATTTCGGCAGGAAATGTGCAAATGATGCAGAATTTTTGCAGTTTACGAATCAACCAGCTTAAGGGGTTGGCGGTTGGTCAACACTGTCGGGGTTGGTGGGTTCAACGGCAGCGGGTTTCTCGCGCTCATCACGCCAGCTTGCGATGAAAAAGAGGATCACGCCGCCCACAACCGCATGGTCAGCGATGTTGGACACATTCGAGACCAAACCCGGTATTTGGTAGTGAATGAAGTCTACCACATAGCCGTACATCAGCCGGTCGATGACGTTACCTAGCGCCCCGCCGCAGATCAATCCGGTTGCCAACCACATCAGCCGCTTTTCGTCGGGGATACGCGGGAACATGTACACCATCACAATGACCACGATAATCGCGATCACGGCGAAAATATCCCCCGCGTTCGGCAGGATACCAAATGACGCGCCGGTGTTGTGGCTGCGGGTAATCTGGAACAGTGGGCTAAGGAAAGGGATGATGCTGCGGCTCTCGTGCAGCACGAGGTTATCCACGATTAGGCGCTTGGTCACTTGGTCAAGCACCAGCACACTTCCGGCGATCAGGAGTAAGCGCAGCAGGCGGCGCAGGGTCACATTCACGGGGTCATTTCCATTCGTTATAGACTTCCCAAAACGCGCAGGATTGTACCACAGCAAGAAGGGCAGGATGTGCCTACCTTAAGGAAATCTCTCAAAATTTTAATCACACTTCACCTCAGAAACCAGCACGACTGAAACTTCGCTGCTGCCGAACCCACCGTAAGCAAGTAGTCCACAAGGGGGATTCCATGCTACCATTCGTACCACACCGGATGCTTGAAACATGGCAACTCCCGCCCCTGTAGCGACATCCCAAACCCGCACGCTACTATCAAGGCCGCCGCTTGCTAAAAAACTATCATCCGAGCTCCAAGCCAGCGACAGCACGAGATCAGTATGCCCTACCAAGTGTTGGCTTTGTTCTCCTGTCGACACATCCAAAATCGTAATATTGCGGTCGCCCACAGCCAGTCGCTTACCGTCAGCACTCCAAGCCAATACGGTCGCTGGCAAGTCATCCAATGTCGCGACAAGTTTAGGTGTTTCGTCATCTGAAAGCGGAGACATATCCCATATAAAAATTTGTGCGTTTTCGTAGGCAACTGCAACTTTATTTGCTGTGTGACTCCACGCAAAAGTGTAAACATCACCGGCACTACCCGCATTTAAATCAGTTTTGAGTTCACCCGTAACAGCATCCCAAATCACTACAGCCGGACTTGGACGTAAGTTATCTGCGATAAACTGTCCATCACTGCTCCAAACAGCGCCTACGCGACGAAACATCGGTGATCCGCCCTGAAAAGCAGCCAATCGTTCACCTGTTATGGCATCCCATACATAAGATCTCCCATCTTCACCGCTGGTTACGATACGAGAACCATCAGGACTCCACGCCACCGAATTGGCGATCATTTGATGCCCTTCCAAGCTTAGAATTAACAACCCAGTTTCAACATCAAATATCTGCACAGCGCATGGGCTTATATCCTCGCCACAGCTATATGGGCTGCTGGCGACAGCAAGTTTCTCTCCATCAGGACTATAAGCAAAAGTACCGACTTCAACCGCTCCAAGACCCTCTTGGGCTTTAAGGGTTACAGAAGAAAAAGCAACTGCTAAACAA
>JAPUDW010000444.1 GCA_027492915.1 Bacteroidota bacterium
CTTCTCGCCCCGGTGGCACGGGTATTATGCGCTTGCTGTTCAAGCAAGAAACGGTGCTGTTCATTATTCTGGTGATCGGTGTGCTGCTGCTTTCCACCCAGACCGATAAATTCCTGACGAAAGAAAATATTCTCAATCAAGGCCGCTTGCTCACAGAAGTTGCCCTGATTGCTATGCCGATGACTTTCATTATCATCACCGGCGGCATTGATTTGTCGGTCGGCTCGATCTTGGGGTTAACCGCGATTATGCTCGGCTATGGTTGGAAGAACATGGGGATGCCGCTCGAAGTCGCCATCGTGTTCGCCATTGCGGTCGGCACGTTCGCGGGTTTCGTCAACGGTTTCTTTATCGTGAAGCTGGGCGTACCGCCGTTGATTATGACGCTGGCAACGCTGGCGTTGTATCGCGGGTTGGCCGAAGGCATCAGCCAAGCGCGTTCAGTACGTGGCTACCCCGATTGGTTCTTCCAGTTAGGGCAGAAAGATTTTGCGGGTGTGCCGACGCAGTTGTGGGTGGCGGTCATCGCTATCATCATCACCGGCATCGTCCTCGCGCGGACGACCTTTGGGCGCAGTTTGTATGCCATTGGGAATAATGAACTCGGCGCACGTTTTTCCGGCATTCCAGTCGCCCGTGTTAAGCTGCTGATCTACACCTTCTCTGGCTTTATGGCGGCGCTGGCGGGGTATATCTATGTCTCGCGCGTCAGCACCACCCGTTCCGATATGGGGACAGGCTTGGAACTGGACGTGATCGCGGCAGTCGTGTTGGGCGGCACCAGTATTTTCGGCGGCAGCGGGACGGTGTTGGGTACTGTCATCGGGCTAATTATGATTCAACTGCTTAAAAATGGGTTGTCATTATCCGGCGTAAAGGGTGATGCTACTATCGTCATCGTTGGTATCGTGCTCATCCTGTCGATTATGGTCAATAACTACATCCAGCGCCGCACAGGCGCGAGCGCATAGTGCAAATTGTATTATTGCTAACGAAGACTATACTGTACTTTAAAGGAGGTGATGCACAGGCGGTGTAAAAAGTTGAAGTCGTTTAGTTTCGTTAATAAGCATGATTCTGAGGAGAAAATTGCAAATGTCGAAGAAACTATTTTTAGTCGTTATACTCGTACTTTCAATGGGCATGATCGCCGTTTTGCCCGCTCGTGCGCAAGACCTTTGGGACGGCGCGGATGATCTGGCAACGACACCGTTGGAATGCGCTGTAGCCGGTGGCGATGCGGCAGCGGTGGAAACCACACCGGAAGCCGAAGAAACCACAGCCGAAGCACCCGCTTATGACGGTGGTCAGCCCACCAATGCCCCTGATCTGGCAGGCCAGCCGATCACCATCATCGACGTGCCGAAGCTGATCGGTATCGGCTACTTCGATGCAACCGCAGCCGGTATTCAAGAAGCGGCTGCCGAACTCGGTAACGTGTCTGCCAAGACCGACGGCCCGACCGAAGCCAATATTGACGACCAGATCACCTTCATTGATAACGCCATTACCTCCGGCGTGAATGGTATCCTGTTCGCCGCCAACGATCCGGTTGCGATTGCTCCGGTTCTGACCAAGGCGCTCGAAGCTGGTATCCATGTCGTCGGTTACGATGCCAACAGCGAACCCGCTGCGCGTGAATGGTTTGTTAATCAGGCACAGTTCAACGGTATCGCCAAGGCGCTGATTGATAATCTGGTTGCCGAAAAGGGTGATGCTGCAAGCTTCGCCATTGTGACCAGCACCTTCACCACCCCCAATCAGGCGCGTTGGATTGCCGAAATGCAAGCCTACCAGCAGAAGTGCTTCCCGAACCTCGTCTGGTTGGAAACGGTCGAAGCACAGGAAGATGCCAAGCTCTCCTTCGATCAGGCGACCACCCTCATCAACAAGTACGGCGAAGATCTGGACGGTTTGCTGGGTATGACCAGCGTCGCAACCCCCAACTCGGCGGACGCGGTTACACAGGCCGGCCAGTGCGGTAACATCGCCGTCATCGGTCTGGCGACCCCGAATCCGATGAAGCCGTTTGTTGAAACTGACTGCGTGAAGTCGGTCGTTCTCTGGAACCCGATTGACCTTGGTTATGCGGCGGTTTACGTCCTACGTGCCGCTGTCGATGGTACGCTGAAGCCCGGCGACACCTCGGTTGAGGCTGGTAAGCTCGGTACGCTTCAGGTCATCAACGGCAGCGAAATTCTGCTTGGGCCGGCGTTCACCTTCAACAAGGAAAACATCAACGACTTTGACTTCTAAAGTTGTCGATGTTCCTCAGGGCGCACGGGTAAAACGAACGTAATGCGGCGGCTTCTTTGGGCTGGTGCCACGCGAGCAGCCGCTTTACTTAAACGTTAAAACTCTATAGCGCGTCATTCTATAGGGGCAGGTATAATGATGTGCCTGCCCCTATCTATTTATCGGAGCATTGTATGTCGTACCAACCTGTCCTTGATTACATCACCGATTTTTGGCCGCAGCTTATCCGCCAACAAACCGTCGATGAGCAAACTCGTATCGGCTTGCCATACCCCTACATTGTTCCGGGCGACGGTGAGATGTTTCAGGAGATGTATTACTGGGACAGCTTTTTCGAGGCGCTCGGTGTGGTTGGTACGCCCCACGATCAGTTGGTCATCAACATGACCGGCAATATGCTGTATCTGTTCAACCGTTTTGGGGTCATTCCGAACGGCAGCCGCTATTACTTCCTCTCGCGCAGCCAGCCGCCGATTTTGAACGAGATGATCTGGCTGTCCTACGATATTCTGAAGGCGAAAGATGCACCTGCCGCCGAAGCCTTCCTTGACCGCGCGATGGATGCCTCGCAGCGGGAGCACGAAACCGTGTGGCACGGCACTGCACAGCCGCACAAACGCCTGATGCTCGAAGGGTTGTCCCGTTATTACGATATTAATGTGCTGGATATGCTGGCCTCCTGCGAAAGCGGTTGGGATCATTCCACGCGCTGCGACGACCGCTGGTTACAACATCTGCCGGTCGATTTGAATTCGATTCTCTACCGCCGTGAACGCGATTACGAACGCTACGCCACCATGCGCGGCGACAGTGCCGCAGCCGCGAGTTGGGCGGAACGTGCCGACAAGCGCCGTGATGCCATCCGTGAACTGATGTGGGACGGCGAACAGGGCTTTTACTTTGACTACGATATGGCGAATGAAGGGGTGAACCCGACCGTATCGCTGGCTGGGTTTTTCACACTTTGGGCGAAGCTGGCAACACCGGAAGAAGCGGCGCGTATCGTTCAGGATTGGCTGCCACGCTTCGAGTTCCCCGGTGGCTTGGTGACTTCGCTCGACTCGAAAGCTGGTCGCCAATGGGCATACCCGAACGGGTGGGCACCCTTGAACTGGATCGTGGTGGAAGGGCTGCGTAATTATGGCTTTGACACCGAGGCGCGGCGGGTTATGAGCAAGTGGTGTGATAACTGCGCGGCTGTTTTCAACCTGACCGGCGCAATGTGGGAAAAGTACAATGTGGTTGAAATTGGTGGCCGCGAAGAAGGCGGGCTTTACGGCTCGGTACGCGGCTTCGGCTGGAGCAACGGCGTATTTGTGGACTTTGCCCGCAAACTGGCGGGTAAATAGAATAGTGCCGAGTAGATGAATGTTGGATGCACAGCCGTGCATCCCTACATGAAAATTAATTAGACAATAATCGCTATCGACTAAGGACATGAACATGACCACGCTTGCCCCGCTGCTCGAAATGACCCGCACCATCGGGCAGCCGCATATGGATTACGTCATTATTGGCGAGGGCAACACCTCCTGCCGGATTGATGCTGATTCGTTCTGGATTAAGGCCAGCGGTCAGCAGATGAATAACATTACCGGGGCGGGTTTTGTGGCGGTTCGGTTCGCGCCCATTTTGGCGATGCTCGACCAACCGGCGGGTGATCTTGCCGCGCAGAAGGCGATCATGCAGGCGGCGAAGGTAGATGCCACCACCACGGCGATTCCTTCGGTTGAAGTGACCTTTCATGCGATGCTGCTCCACGAATGTCAGGTGGCGTACATCGGGCATACGCACGCGACCGCCGTGAACCGGATTATGTGCAGCCCCCGTGGGCGTGATTTCGCAGCGAACCGCATGTTCCCCGACGAAGCGGTACTCTGCGGGCCGGAGTCGGTTTATGTGCCGTATGTTGATCCCGGTTTACCGCTGGCGCTGGCGATCCGTGACGGGGTGCGGGCGCATATGGGCGAGTGGGGTGAAGCCCCCAAAGTTATCCTGCTGGCGAATCATGGGGTGATCGCGCTAGGCAATTCTCCGCAGGAAATCCTCAATATTACGGCGATGACGGTGAAAGCGGCGCATATTTTCGCCGGTGCTGCCAGTATGGGCGGCCCGAACTTCCTTTCGCGTGAGGATGTGCTGCATATCGTCCAGCGACCGGATGAAATCTACCGCCGGAATTTGTTTGTTGACAGTCGGTAGTTGTCAGTCAGCAGTCAAAAACCAATACAAATTGCCAAGAGCGCCAAGGTGATTTTGTCGGCGATGGCGGCGTCGCCATAACCCGTTTTATGGCGGAAATGTCATTCTAGCGGCGGATCGCTCGGCTGTAACCACGGCAATTTTGGCAAAAGGTGTGCCGCCCCGTAAAGGGACTATAGCCGCCATTATTGCCAAGCTTTTTATTTGCAGCGGTGGAAGGTCGCTTCGCTGCTGCAATGGTTGCTGCAAAATAGTCGTTAGTCCACAGCTATCAGTCGCCAGCTTAAGGCAAATGCAAAGTCGCCAGTCCCCAGCTTACGCGCAAAACCAAGAGCATTCATGCAGCCCTCACCCCACACTCGCTAACGACGCTCGTAGCCTCTCCCAACCGCTGAGTATAGATAGGATAGGGAGAGCAAATGCGGGATTTGTCAACGCCACCTACGACTTACATCCAGCCGTATCAATAGCATAATCGAACCTATATCGTTTAGGGTGACCATTTGGAAGACCATTTGGTAGCTTTTAACGTTGATTGGCAGCAGCAGGGTTGTAAGGTTGGCAGATGGTTGGAAAACGATTTGCCGACAAACCTGATTCAAACGTAGGTGATAATAGTTTGAAGTTGGATGTGGCAAGTTCAAGCTAGAAGAATTGCAGTGGTTCTGCGGATGCAGCGCACTTCGCCCTTATGCTGTGAACGGATTAATGGGTTTGCAGTGATGCGGACTGGAAGAATCCTGCCACTACGATATGAACCTATTTGTGTGAACGATGCGGCATTACATACGGCTTGACCACCAACTCATACAAAGTTTCGTGCCTGCTTTTTGTCGTATCCTACTCATGCGATGTGTACCAGAAAAGTTAAACTGCGCTCTTAGGGAAATTACACAAAGGAGCGCCGCATACAGATGACAGACATTATCATTCGTTATGCCACGTTGGATGATTTCCCCCGCGTCAAAATCCTCTTGCAACGCTGCCACTTATCCACCGAAGGCTTATTTGAACCGGGGACGCAGTGCTGGTTGATCGAAGAATTTGGTAAGCACGACATCGTGGGTGTTGCCGCCGTCGAATTTGGGGACTCGGCGGCGCTGCTGCGCAGTGTGGGTATCGACCCTGTGTTTCGCAAACAGGGGTTGGGGGGCGCATTGACGAATACTGCTTTCGAAGGCTGCCGGATGGCTGGCCGCAGCATCGTCTACTGCTTCAGCACAGGGGCGGGCAGTTATTGGCAGCGCTTCGGCTTCCGCGAAGTACCGGTGAACGAGGTGGCACATGCGCTCCCCGACAGCCCCCAGCTCATTTATTTCGAACGGGTCGGTTGGCTGCCGACGGAGATCGCGTGGCGCAAAGATTTGTAACATTTTGGCATCGAAAGGCGACTCGTATGCGTTACCGCTGCTCTATGACAAGCCTATTAAACAGAACCTTGGGTGGGGCTTACGCAGGCCGTTCTTCTAGTGACAATATGCACAAGGATTACGCCAAAAATTCAGCTATTAATCTGCGGTTCATTTTTTGACAGGTTGCCATAATTACGGTAGACTGCCCTAAGATTTCGGCAAATGGCTAGTACCATCTAAAGCCGCGCTGATTTTTAATTAGGTTGTTTAAGCTTTTACAAGGAGTGGGTTTCTATGCTTAAGCGTCTTTCTGTAATCGTAGGATTATCTGCAATGCTCGTTGGTGTGGTTGGCGTTGCCACCGCGCAGGACGCCGTTGCACTTGGCCCCGTTACCCAACGTGTCATTGATCGTGGCGAAGTCATTTGCGGCGCCAACAAGGGCGGTCTGGCTGGTTTCGCCGTCGTCAATGACGCGGGTGAATGGGAAGGCTTCGATGTTGATTTCTGCCGCGCCGTAGCTGCCGCCGTCCTCGGTGATGCCAGCAAGGTGAGTTTCCGCCCGTTGGAAGCCGGCGAACGTCAGGCTGCTATCCAGTCCGAAGAAATCGACATTATGTCGCGCAACACCACCTTCACACTCAGCCGTGATGCGGTCTGGGGTGCAGACTTTTCGCCCACTACCTTCTATGATGGTCAGGGTATGATGGTCAAGGCCGACAGCGGTATCACCGATCTCGCTGGCCTCGCAGACATGGTCATTTGCGTTCAGAGTGGTACCACCACTGAACTTAACCTCGCTGACCAGATGAGCATCGCAGGTGTGGACTATGAACCCAAGGTGTACGCTGAAGCTGCCGCCACATGGGATGCATTCGTTCAGAGTCAATGCGATGCCTTCACCACCGACAAGAGCGGTCTGATTGCCTACAAGGGCAGCAGCGCCGACCCCAGCCTGTACTCCATTCTGGATGTGACCATGAGCAAGGAACCCCTTGGCCCGTTGGTTCCCCAGTCTGACCCGCAATGGGGCGACATTGTTCGCTGGACTGTTTATGCCACTATTCAGGCTGAAGAATATGGTATCACCAGCGCCAACGTCGATGAATTCTTGACCAGCGATGTGCCGGAAATCCAGCGCTTCCTCGGTCAGGGCGACAACGCCATCGGTTCGCTCTATGGCATTCCGAATGACTTTGCCGTGACTGTCATCAAGCAGGTCGGTAACTACGGTGAAATTTTCAATCGTAACCTCGGCCCGGACACCCCCTTCAACCTTGGTCGTGGTATCAACGACCTGTGGACCAACGGTGGTCTGCTGTACTCGCCGCCGTTCCGCTAGGGAACAGCCGCAGTTTGAAGTTTATAACGATAAGGGCGACGCACTCCGTCGCCCTTATCTAATCAAAATATTGGCTTATTTTTAACAACACACATTTATTGCTGATTTTAGGGAATGGTCAATGCTATTCCGTTGAACAGACCGTTTACACATTCGCCCCACACCTTATGAACGGGTTTCCTCCGCTGGTTACAGGGAGGCTGCATACTTCGTTGGTGCGGTGGGGTTTTCCAAAATTGCCCGTCCCAGAGATCTAAGGTCGAGATTATGGCTGCTCTACAACCTGACCCCCAACCTCCGCGCCGTTCGAGTTTTCTCCCAGCGTTCTTGCGCGACGAACGTATCATCTCCATTTTGGGGCAGTTGATTTTTGCCTTTGTGCTGGTGTATCTGGTTTCGCTGGTGTGGGGGTCGATATTGACCTCACTCAATTCTAAAAACCTGACTCCCAACCTTAACTTTTTAAGCAACCGTGCTGGCTTCGACATTGGTGAGCGCCCCGACTGGTACAGTTCCAACAGCAGTTACGGGGATGCGTTCAGCGTCGGCTTTGTGAACTCGCTGCGGATCATCAGCGTCGGGTTGGTACTCACGACTATTCTAGGCGTGCTCGCCGGTATCTTCCTGCTCAGCTCTAACTGGCTGCTGCGGAATGTCACACGGGGGGCAGTCGAAATCCTGCGGAATACGCCGATTCTGGTGCAGTTGATCTTCTGGTACGCGATTGTGATCTCGTCGCTGCCGGACTTTCGCACACCCCTAACGGTGTTACCGGAAGGGCGGTACGCGATTCCAACGCGCTGGTTGATCGAGCTTGCTATCCTCGCTTTCATGTGGTTTAGCTACATCGCCAAAGAAAAAGTGGGGTCGCCGCGCCGTTTGTTCTGGGTTTCGTCACTGATCGCCGGTATTGTGGTACACGAAGTCGGCATCCTGCTCATCCCTGCCGCGTATGGCTCCAACCAAATAGGGTCAGTGGGTTTGGGTTTCCTTATTTACCTCGTTATTAGCATCATCCTAATCGTGGCGGCTTCCCGCGTCACGAATGCCATGCGCTGGCGGCTGATCGGCTTGTCGGTCGGGCAGTTGGTTGGCGGGCTGCTATTTTACTTCGGCATCATCCCCAATGCGGGCATACCCCTTGAACTCTATCCCACTATCTTTATCAGCCGTCGTGGGTTTGCATTCCCTGAACTTCATACCACCGGACGCTTTGCCGAATGGCTGGCCTTCATTGCCATCGGCGTTACCTTAGCGCTCATCCTGTGGTTTTACCTTGGTCGTTTGATCGAGCAAACTGGACGTCCCTATCCGCGTATCCGTTATGCCATCATCGCCATCATCGCCTTCACGGTGATTGGCTGGGTGGCGGTTGGTATCGAACCTGCGCCGACGACTATTCCGGTGACGGGTGAGGACGGAACGATAACCTTCATGAGTATCGCTGATGCTCGTGCGGCGAACTTGCTGACAGCGGCTGACGAGGAGTTGTACAGCACGCACCCCATTCTCTATATTCCACCAGTACAGCGGGTGAATAACGCGGGCATTGTCTCCGGTTATCTTTCCGGTACACAGGTGTCGCCGGAATATATCGCGCTGCTGCTGGGGTTGGTGGTGTATACTGCGGCCTTCATCGCTGAAATTGTACGGGCGGGTTTCCTCGCCGTGCCGAACGGGCAGATCGAAGCCTCGCGCGCGCTGGGCTTCACCACAGGGCAAACGCTGTGGATGGTTATCCTACCGCAAGCGATGCGCGTGATTATCCCCCCCCTTGCCAGCCAATATTTGAACCTCGCTAAAAACTCCAGTTTGGCAATCGCCATCGCCTTTGCCGATGTTGTGCAAATTACCACCACCATTATGAACCAGTCGGGTCAGTCGGTAACCGGCATCACGATGATCATGGTGACGTATCTAACGATCAGTCTGGTAATCGCGTTCTTCACCAATCTGGCGAACCGCCGCTTCCAGCTTGTGACGAGGTAGCCTAGTTATGACAACTTTCAACGAACAACACCCTGCGCATATCGGCGCAACCATCGTCACCGAGTCGGAAAGTGTCGAGCGGCAGCCGCCGCTGCTGGCTGTCGGCCCGCTGGCGTGGATCAAGAAGAATCTGTTCAACACGGTTTGGGACGGTCTGCTGACGATCATCGTCATTTTTTTCGTCGGTTCGGTGGGGGTGTCCTTCGTCACATGGACGGTCGGGCAGGCGAACTGGTACACCATTAACTTCAACATCCGGCTGCTGATGCTTGGTCGTTACGAACCGGAATACGAGTGGCGCGTGACGATTGTCGTGCTGCTGTTTGCTTTCACCATTGGCCTCGCACTGGCGGCGTGGTCACGCATCGGTCGCGGGTTTGCGACTTTTATCGGGGTGATTATTGCCCTTACGTTCATCGTGCCGGTTGTGATTACTGCCACCCTCCCCTTCCCACCCTATTACGCATCGGCGGGGACATTCAAAATCGGCGGCGATAACGGGCAAGCGCCGCAGGGACAGCTTGGTTTCATAGGGCAGGCTGGCGAAACGGTTACGGTGCGCCTTGCCGACCAATATGCCACATCGGACGCGGCATTGGCGCAGGTACACAGCTTTGCTGATGCTGCCGTGAATACCGCGCTGAACGCCGCCGCCAACCGTTTGACCGCCGAGGCGCGTATGAATGAACTCAAGGCGCTGCTGGCGACTGACAGCCTGACACCTAACCAGCGTTCGCGTGCGGAAGGCGAACTCGCTCGTTTGACCGTGCCGGAACCGATAACCGAAACACTCAAGCTGAATCAGGTGCCGGTTACGGTTTCGATCCTTGATGGGGCGACGCTAGAACCGCTGGAAAACGGGGTTGTGACCTTTGAAGATGCCAGCGCTCTGCTGACGGTTACGCTGCCGGCAGACGGCTGGTATGTCCTGCAAAAGCAGTTGGATGACCCGCAGGCGATTTCTATTCTCGAAACGATGGGTATTTACCCGATCCTCGAACGTAATATTACGCGCGGCGGGGCGACAGCGGGGACTGTCTCGCAGTACGTGCGCATGACCGACACCTTTACCAGCGAGGCCGTGCGACCTGTCGGGGAAGATGCGCGTCCGCTGCCGTTTATCGTCGTCACCAGCAACCAATATCGCGGTACATCGACGCTTACTGATTACCTGCGGTTGTATGTCGCGCCCTTCCTTAATCAGGTGAATGTTTTCCTGCTCATCGTGTGTGCAGTCGGGGCGCTTGGTTACCTCGCTGGCCGCGCGATTGACCGCACCTTCTCGCCGGTGATGCGCCCGCGTTCGACTACCAGCCGTCTTGTGTTGTGGCTGCTGCTGGTTGTACCGGTCATCAGCTTTATTTTGATCTACGGCTTGCCCGGTAACATTCTGCCGATCACCGATACACGCCGGTGGGGTGGTGTGCTGCTGACCATGCTGCTGACGATTGTGGGCATCATCGGGTCGCTGCCGCTGGGTATCCTGCTGGCGCTCGGTCGGCGCAGTAAAATGCCGGTCGTTAGTACGGTATGTGTGATCTATATCGAGCTGGTGCGCGGTATCCCGTTCATTACGGTGCTGTTCATGGCGCAACTGCTCATCCCGCTGATTAATCCCGCGCTGGCGAGCTTCCCCGGCGCGTTCCGTGCAATGATCGCGACGGTTCTGTTCACGGCAGCCTACAACGCGGAAGTGGTGCGCGGCGGTTTGCAGGCGATCCCGTCGGGGCAGGATGAAGCGGCGAAAGCGCTCGGCCTCAACGGGTTACAGGTGACGTTGTTCATTACCCTGCCACAAGCGCTGCGCTTGGTCATCCCGCCGATGATGGGTAACTTCGTCGGCATGTTCAAGGACACGTCACTGGTCGCCATCGTCGGCCTGCTCGACCTGACCGGTATGGCACAAAACATCGTTTCGCAGACCGAGTTCCTTGGCTTGCGCCGCGAGACATTTATGTTCATCTCGATCTTCTATTTCGTGTTCAGCTATATCATCGCCGCCGTCAGCCGCCGCATCGAATCGACCGGCGCAGGGCAGGCGATCAAGACGCAAATTTAACAGCCGCGTATGCCGGCTACCATAACGACCGTATAAACGGACTTAGCTTAATACTGTTGATGAGGTAAGAAAACATGGCAGAAGCAGTTCCCGCCCAACCCAACGGCGACCCGATCATTAGCTGTAAAGATGTGAACAAATGGTTCGGCGAGTTCCACGTCTTGCGTGATATTACGGTGGATGTCGCCCCGCGTGAAGTGGTGGTGGTCATCGGCCCGTCCGGTTCCGGCAAGTCAACTTTTATCCGCTGTATCAACCGCCTCGAAGAACATCAGGCTGGCGAGATCGTCGTGGACGGTATCGAACTGGGTAACGATGTGCGCAATATCGCCGCCATCCGCCGCGAAATCGGCATGGTTTTTCAGCAGTTTAACCTGTTCCCGCACAAGACGGTTGCCGAAAATATCACCCTTGCCCCCATGAAGGTGCGCGGCTGGTCAAAAGATAAGGCCGAGGCCAAGGCCAAAGAACTGCTGGTACGTGTCGGCATTCCAGAGCAGGCCAACAAGTATCCCGGCCAATTGTCGGGCGGTCAGCAGCAGCGTGTGGCGATTGCCCGTGCGCTGGCGATGGAACCCAAGATCATGCTGTTTGATGAACCTACTTCAGCGCTCGACCCTGAAATGATTAAAGAAGTGCTGGACGTGATGAAGGAATTGGCGCTCAGTGGCATGACGATGATCTGCGTGACGCACGAAATGGGTTTCGCCCGTGAAGTCGCCGACCGGATTATCTTCTTCGATCAGGGGCGCATCGTTGAGCAGGGCACACCGGAATACTTCTTCGAGAATGCCCAGCACCCGCGTACCAAGCTGTTCCTCTCGCAAATCCTGTAATCATAACTGACGTTTCAATGGTGAAGGGCGCACGTTGGTTGCGCCCTTTTGATTTCTTATCGCTACTCCCGCCGTTCGAGTTCGTCGGGGGTGGGGCGTTGGAAGATCGCGAACCACGGCTTCATCATCGCTTCGGGAATATAGAAACTGGTTTCCGAGGGCTGCGCATTTCGGATCGCGAGGCGGCGCAGCAGTTCATCCTCCGACACATCGAGGAAGTGGACTTCGCTGCTTGCCCCAAGTTCCTTCGCTTTAGCACGATAGTGTTCGCGTTCCTCCCGCGCCCAGAAGCCGAAATCGAGGATGACATTCGTTCCCAATTCAAGCGCTCGACTGGCGATTGTCCACAGCATCAGTTCAATGCGCATATGCCGCGCATCATGTTCAGGGTCTTCAGCATCTTGACCGAAAAGCTGGATGTGGCATTCATCGAGGTTCAGCCGTAGTGCTGACTGCTCTTGCTCCAGCTTCCGCGCAAAGGTGGTTTTCCCTGCGCAGGGAAGCCCAACCATCAAATGAAGTGTCGCCAAAGTTATTACTCCTGTCGTGCTACAAGAGCAGCCTATTTACCCCTTTAAATACAGATAGTCTGAAGGCCGCCAGCCGATTAAAACATTATCCGAAAGAATTGGATCGGCAATCGGTATCAAAATACGTTCACCACGATATCCTTTAGCGTAATTTTTAATGAGGAGTTCATAGGTGAGTGTGTTGTCTGGTTGCACGGTTCGCTCAATTGATGTTATTAGATTCGGGTCGGGAGAATCCAATCTGGTCTTGATGTGGATCATCGGTTCATCATTCGGTTCGGGTTCAACGATTTGGTCAAATGGAACCGGCTCAATATTCAGCGCCTGTTCAAGCGTGTAGGTGATTTTTTCTTCCGTGACTTCCGTAAACTCAATACCCCCATCGGCTGTCCACTGAATAGCAATTTCAGATTTAGTGGGCGTGTACGTAATGCGGTGTGCTTCCCCGGTTTCTGAGTCAAACAGGTAAACATCACCTTTGTGGTTTGTGGTCGGGATCGAAAAACTTTTTATATACTCTTCTCTTAAATTGATCAGAAACCACTTTTCATCGGCTGACCAAATCGGCACATAGTCTGCATAATATGTATCAGGCGCACTAACGGTCACATATTGCCCTGTCTCAACATTCATGACGACAAACATATTGAGTGTGCCGCCCATTATCCAAACAAAGTCTTTAAAGGTGATGTAATTCTGGTTGGGTGACCACGTCAATGAGTTGATGCCATTTTTGTACTGAATTCCATCCTCTGTTTGGTATATTGCGTGCTGCTGTTGATCAATCGTACTGTATTTCCATAACTCACCTTTATTTTCACGGTTAGCTGTATAGAAAAGTGCAGAATTATCTTTCGTGAAAACGAATTCGTTTACCTCACACGAAATGGGCTTCTCCTCTAACCATTCCTGATGATCGACATCATATAGGTTAAGACATGTTCCTTCATCCTCACTAACGAATTGATGTGCCACCAAATACCGCCCATCCGGCGACCACTCAAAGCGGTCGCGCTCATCAACCTCAATCGGCAGCGTGGATGTCTCGCCGGTATAGCCGTCTATCAAAACGAGGTGATTGCCATCGCGGTAAAGGAATTCAGGTGCGGGTTGCTCGTCTGTTTGTGCGCTCACCAGCAGCACACTTGAGAACATGAGCAGGAGCATGACTAAACAGGCGAAAGTGAGTCGTTTGTATGCCATGAGTGTTTCTTTCTGAGGATACGTAGTATTAATAGTTTAACCCTCTGTGTTCACTGCTGCCTGACGCTTTGCCCACGCCATCCCAAAATAAAAAGGGCATGTCAGCGCCATGCCCCTATAACCAACCCCCACTATTTTCGTCAGCACCATAAGCCAGCTTTGGCTAGTACAAACCGGTTTTCTCGTCCTAACTGCTCTGCTTCATTCTCCAAAAACTGCTTTATCTGCTCCGCTTTTGCGGTAAACTGTTTCTTGGACATGGTATTCTCCTTGCGTGATTTCGATGAGAATACCTTGTCCATTATTTTTCTTCCGCCTTAGCTTAATGCCTATGCACGGCTGTGCGCCCTTTTTTGTTTATCGTATGACTTAGCTACCAATTGGCTATTTCAAGCGTTCTAAAGACATCTCAACCGGTTTGCCACCATTTACAAGAATATCAACCTGACCATCTTGCGGCACGACAAATTCCAGTGTTGAGTTTTCGTTCCCGCTTGCTGACGCATTCACAATTTCAACCCCCGCTTGCAGCACCGTAATCCGCATTTGCTGCCGTTCGTCTATTCCTTGTATCGACAAACGTACCCGTTCACCCGCCACGCCGGAAAAGGTAGCCACTACCGATATGAACTTGGGTGAGAGATTTAAGAGTTGTGAACCGCCGTCGAGTGATAGATTAGGATGTCGCTTCAGCGAAAGGCTAAAATTGCCTGTGCCACCAAGCTGGTAAGGTCGCACGATGATCGTGTATGAGCGGTTGTCTAGCAGCAGGTTGTTGATAATTTCAGGGTTAAAACCATTGCCACTATCGTCATCAGAAGCAATTAATCGCATACCGAGCCACAACTCAAGTCGTGTATCAACCGTGCCATCGCTATTGACCTGTATATCAACCAGATCGCCAAACGAGCCTTCAAAACTGTATTGCCGCATTGCTTGGGTATTGGAAAGGTTAGTTTCAACCCTATCGTCATCATTGAGCGGTGTGGGGCGCAGCGGGCTAACGGCCAACTTGAATGCCCCGCCGCCATTTTGCTGGCGAATGTTCAAACGGTGTGTCCCCGCTTTAGGCAAAATGAAAAAATGTGTCTCGTGGTAAACCTCATTGACAATGCCATTCCCACTGCCGCATTCATTGCGATTTGCACAGTAAATTTCTAGGGTGTAGTCGAAAGCGCTTTCTGTCTCGACATCAACAATGACTTGATCACCCTCGGCAGCCATGAAGTCGTAAGACATCGAGTCTTGGGTTCCGTTTAGTGTGCCTTCAACAACCTCAAAGTATTGTATAGGGATGGCAGGGGTGACACTGGCAATTTCCAGCACAGAGCGCCCACTAGACCCGATTGGGTGAATGAGGATTTGATACTCCCCACTTTCCGGCAGGATATAAAACCGCAAAGCAGTGGCGACTTTATCGCCGTTAACGTCCATTTCACTTTTCAAGCTGACTTGCCTTTGGCTTGGCAAAATCAAATTCGCTGAAGGTGCTCGGCCTTCTTTAGCCGTTAATGTGATCGTCACTGATTGGTTGGCTTCCCCGATAAATGAGAATGTGTGCGTCTCTAATATGTTTTCTTTGAACGTAATTTCAATAGGTTGATTGAACTCGATTATGTGGTTTTGGCTAGGAAATGGTGTTGTTGTTATGGTTGCCAGCGGCGTAATGATCGGTACTGTGGCGGTAAATGTAGGGGTAGGTGTGCTTGTATCCTGTGCGCTAACCAGCATCTGCATTAGCAACAACATACTGAGTGAGATTGCCAGCAGAAAGATATTATTTTTACGCGTCATTTGCCCCTCACATGCTTGATATTTTCGTATACTATAACATTGAACCTTAATCCCTACCTGACGCGTAACCTATGCCATCCCAAAATAAAAAGGGCATGTCAGCGCCATGCCCCTACAACCCCATATAATTTATTGATCAGCACCATAAGCCAGCTTTGGCTAGTACAAACCGGTTTTCTCGTCCTCTAGGGTAAAGGCGTCGGCTTGCTCAACCGTCATATCGAGCTTGGCGTGGTGGATGATCGCCTCGCCGAGCGATGCCAGTTGGTCGTTTTTAGTGTCGGGTGACCACAATTTTGAGCGCACCACACATTTAGTGCAGTGGAAGAAGGCTTCTTTAACCGTGACGGCGATCACGAAAATCGGCGCTTTGCCCTGCATGATGAAGCGCTGCCGCACCTCTTCATCCCGCACGATCTGGGCAGTCCCGTTGACGCGCAGGGTTTCGCTGCGACCCGGCACGAGGAACAGCAGCCCGATATTGGGATTATGCAGCAGGTTCGAGAGGGTATCGCCGCGGCGGTTACCGGGGCGGTCGGGGATCAACAGCGTATGGCTGTCCATAACCTGCACGAACCCTGCCGGATCACCCTTGGGCGAGACATCCATCGTGCTGTTCGCGCCGTTGGAGCCGAGCAGGATAAAGGGTGACTTCTCGATAAAGGCGGCGCAGTACGGGTCAATTTCAGAGATAACTTTATCCTGCGCACCTTGCCCCGGATAGCCTAAAATCTCGCGGAGTTCAGCTTCGTTCTGGATCACTTGTTTAAAGGCGTTCATGTTTCTGCTTTCGACTAGGTTAGGCGCAAACTATAGCAGATCTAAGGAGCAGCGCAAAGCAATTGGAGTCGGTTCGTGTGCGTGAAAAGCGCGGCAAGCCCCATGCGTACCAAGTTAAGAGAATGAGAACCCTTAAAGATCTGCTTTCCATCCAATCAAGGCGCTAGCGACCTGCTTTTGAAGTCGCTTTAGCAGACTTGTCTGCTTGTTAGCTGAGCGGTGCTTAGGGGGTCGGTGTACCCACCGACTGAAGTCAGCGAAGCTGACCCCGCGCAAAGCCCTCAGCGGTGCTACCGACAAATATTCGGAATTATCGGACAAGCCTTTTAGCCCTCAGCGGCGCAAACAGCCAACCTTTTGGGATAGCAAACGCCTTAACTTGGTGCATATGAGCTTACCAGCGGCAAGCCCCTACAACCTCTTACAAAACTCTGCATTGATCTTGGCGTTCTGTGCGAAGCCTCCCCTTGTGGGATGGCGTTCTTGGCGGTTTAATGCTTGTCTTTTCTGTGTGTTCTTTGTGGTAAAAAATCCTACGTCTGCAACGGGCGGCGCTGTTCCGGTACGGCGTTCTTCACGATGATGAACTGCGCGTGGTCATGCATTTCGGCAATCGTCCGCGCGTTGCTGTAGCTCATGCCGGAGAGCAAACCACCGCGCAGCTTCTTCACCACCTTGCTCACCTTCCCCTTGTAGGGCGTAAAGGTTGTGCGGCCTTCGGGTACGTAATCTTCGAGGTTGGTGGTGGTCGAGCCGAGCGCCAGCCGCTTCTCGAACGCGGTTGCCGAGGCCATGCCGCGCACCATCTTCTTGAGCATTCCGTCCTGCTCGACCGGTTCACCGGGGCTTTCGTCTGTCCCCGCGAACAGTGAGCCAACCATGATCGTATCCGCACCCGCCGCAATCGCTTTCGCCACATCCCCCGGCTTGCGAATGCCACCGTCGCTGATGATCGGGATACGGGCGCTGTCGTTCTTATAGGCTTCGGCGGCGTTCATGATGGCGGTCACTTGCGGCACACCGACACCTGCCACGTCACGGGTTTCGCAAACGTACCCCGGCCCCACGCCGACTTTTACGCCGTCCGCGCCACAGTCCCGCACGTACTTCGCCCCGTCGATGGTAGCAACGTTTCCGGCAATAATCGGCGTATTGACGCGCTCAATCACCTTGAGGCGGTGCAAGATTTCCTGCGTGTAATCCAGTTCACCGTGGGCAATATCCAGCACCAGCACATCGACATCCGCTTGTACCATCGCCAACGCGCGGTCAATGTCGCCTTCCTGCACGCCAATCGCCGCGCCGACCAGCAAACGCCCACGGCTGTCCAGCGAGGCGTGTGGGTACTGCTGGTAATATTTGTAGTCCTTCATGGTATACACACCCAGCAGCTTGCCATCGCCGCCGATCACGGGCATTTTCTCGACACGGTGCTTGTGCATGGCGGCTACCGCTTGTTCCAATTCTGTGCCAGCCGTGACGGTTGCCAACCGCGAACGGCGTGTCATGATCTCGCTCAAGGGGGTATCCGGTGTGCCGGCTTCAAAATCGCGCGGCGTGGCAATCCCAATAAAGCTGCCATCATAAGTGCCACCTTCGTAGATGATGACGTAGCCGCGTTCGCGCTGCTTGAGCAGTTCACGCGCGTCGCGGATGGTCGCCGTGCTGGGGATGACGGGCGGGTGGCCTTCCACCACGCGCATCCGTTCTTTGACCTTGCGTACTTCCGTTACCTGCTCGTCCACACTCATAAAACGGTGGATAACGCCGAAGCCGCCCAGCAGCGACATGGTGGTTGCCATGCGCCAATCGGTGACGGTATCCATGTTGGCGGAAATGATCGGAATGTGGACGGGCGGTGCGCCGCGTGCCACCCGCGCCGAGGTATCAATTTCGCCGCTAAAACGCGAGCGAATGGAGGAGCGCTGCGGCATGAGCAGCACATCATCAAACCCTAAACCTTCACCAACAATTTTGGGATTTGTAGCCATTATTTTGCTTCTGATGTTGTCTATAAGAGAACTTTATTGTAGCGCCAATTCGGTGATTTGGCGCAGGGTAGATCTGGAGAATCTATGCAATAATAGCTTCATTGATTTGATAGTAATGATCTTTGAACGGTGAAGAAAAATGCGGAAAATAGCGCATGAGGCAATTGTTAAAAAAGGTGTCGAAATTTGGAACAATTGGAGACAGGCGAATCCAAATCTTCGACCAGACTTAAGGGGCGCAGAATTAGAAGGTCTTGAACTTAGAGGTATAAATTTTGTTGGGGCAAATTTGAGTGGTGCGTTTTTAAACGAATCGGATTTAAGTTATGCGCATTTGTCATCTGCCAATTTAATTGGAGCGGAGATGGTAGATGTTAAACTGCAAAGTGTTGATTTTTCTGCTTCTAATTTAAGTGAGGCAAATTTAAGTAATTCCAATTTGTTTTTTGCTGAATGCTATAATTCCAATTTTAATAAGGCAAACTTGAGAAACACAAATTTATGGTGTTCACACCTAGATTGGGCAAATTTTGATGATTGTGATTTGCGAGAAGCTTCTTTTATGGAGGCAAACCTATCAGGTGCCACATTTCGAAGATCTAATTTGGAAGGTGCTAGCCTTGTTGCTGCAAGGCTTGTTAAAACTGATTTTCAAGATGCGAATATGAATAATTGTTTTGTGCATGGAGTATCGGTCTGGAATGTCAATTTAAAGGGATGTTCTCAAACTAATCTTACCATTACACGGGATGACGAGCCAACAATTACAATAGATAATTTAGAAATTTCTCAATTTATTTATCTATTACTTCACAATGAGAAAATTCGTGGTGTGATTGATACTATGGGCAGAAAAGCTGTGCTTATTTTAGGTCGGTTTAAACCAGATAGGAAAGTTATACTTGATGCAATAAAAGACGAATTGAGAAATTTGAATTATGTGCCAATTCTATTTGATTTTGATAAGCCGATAACGCTTGATCTGACTGAAACCATTGTTACCTTAGCTCACTTATCACGGTTTGTGATTGCAGATTTGACTGAACCAAGCAGTATCCCTCATGAGTTAATGAGTTTTGTTCGGGATTTGCCATCAGTTCCTGTACAACCTATCATTCTTCGTGATCAGAAACCTTATGCCATGTTAGAGCATTTACACCACTATCATTGGTTCTTGCCAACATATGAATATGAATCCCAGCAACAGCTTTTATCTGAATTAAGAGACAGAATTATTTTACCGGCCGAAAGAAAAGTAAATGAAATAAGACCAGAATTGTAAACCTTTTGTCATTGAATTGACTTTAATGGCGGAGGTTTGCAAAATCATCTCTACGTTCATTTTCCGTTTGCCTCCAGTTTGTATTCTTAAACACCTTTTCGCCATTTCCACCCTTAATCCGCCCGTTAAGTGACTTATCAAATATGTTTAGCATTAAATCTTGGCGTTTTTGGCGACTTGGCGGTTCAATATTTTGCTAATGCTTTCCGAATCTAAAATAAAAGCGACTGTTCGCTCGGTCAAAACAGCCGCTTTGTAACGCTATGCTTAATGTTGCCTGTTATCGCCTGTTTATCAGGCAGATGTAAACGCTATCGAAACTGGTGTTGCCACTTCCGTCACAATGCCGGTTTCTTCCAACACCCCACTTGACGGGTTAATCTGGAAGGTCACCACCGTATCCGTCTCCTGATTCGCCGCCAACAACCAACGACCTGATGGGTCAATATTGAAGTCACGCGGTATTTTCCCGCCCGTCGATTGGAAGCCCAACGATGTCAGCCAACCCGAACCGCCATCTACCTCGAACATCGCTATGCTGTCATGCCCACGATTGGATGTATAAACGAACCGCCCATCCGGTGTTATCCGAATCGCCGCCGCCCACTTCTGCCCATCGTAGCCCTCCGGTAATGCCGAAATGCTCTGCAACGCCTGCATCGTTCCGCTTGCCGCATCGTAGCTCAACACGGTTACGCTGGCATTCAACTCGTTCAGCAGGTAAACGAACTTACCATTGGGACTAAATACGAAATGCCTCGGCCCTGAACCCATGTCAATTTTCACGTTGCCTTCTGGTGCTGGTATCAACTTGCCGCCAGTCACATCCAGCGTATACCGCACCAGTTGGTCGATGCCCAAATCTGCCACGAACACGTATTTATTGCTGCTGTCAGGCAGTACACAGTGACCATGTGGCCCTTCCTGCCGTTCCTGGTTGATGCTTTTGCCGCTGTGTGTATTCTTGTAACTGACCGGCTCCAACCCGCCATCCGCCCGAATTGGCAGCATCACCACCGTTTCGCCGCTGGTATAATTCGCCACCAGCACATACTTGCCGCTGTGGTCAATCGTCACGTAGCAGCTTGCCTGCCCCAATGTTGGCTGCCGATTGATAAACGTCAATTCGCCTGTTTGCTTGTTGATCTTGTAGGCATTGCAGAAGTTTTCCGCCCCGCCTTCCAACTCGCTCACGGCGTATAAATACTCGCCTTTGGCATCCACTGTTAGATAAGTCGGGTTTTCGACATCACTTGCCACTGCCCGATAACCCAATTTTCCGCTTGATGGGTCAAAAGCAAAGCTGTATATGCCTTCAGCATGGGCAGTTGGAACATGCGGTAGTGCTTCGGTATAGGTGCCTACAAATAACAAGAGTGTTGATGACATCATTTCATCTTTCTAAAAAGTGTTTGAAATAGTCCCCGCATTGTACCGCATTCAATCGCGCATATCATTTGCCGGATCAAAAGCTTCCTGCCACGCTTATAATTGAGCCTATGCCCAAAGATCAGCAGCACACTCACTGCCACCACCTGCATAATCAACCGGAAGCCATTGAACTGTATGTAGCTCATAAACAATATTGACTTGATGGCTGGCAACCGGCTTCAATAATCGGGTTGATTCATAAATAAGCGCACATGAATGTAAATTTTATTCACGGGCTAATCACCGCACACGCTGCATTGCCTGTAAGTGGCAGGTCGTAAAACACACTCGCGTAGACATCGGCTACGATACGCGAAAATATTTCAGCCCCCTGCATATTCAAATGGTTAAGATTAAAAAATGCGGTATCGCCCAAGACCTGTCTGCACCCCTTGCTATTAAAATCCCAAATGGGCAGCATTGTTTCTCGGATCAATTTTTGGTAGTCCGCTTCTTCCTCCGTAGTGATGAACTGGTATGCCGCTTCATGGATAGGCATATTGAGGAGGATACAATGAACACCATTTTGGTTGCAGTCGCTGCGAATATCGTCTAGGAGTTCTCTCACCTCATCACTTGCATGAAATGGAATAAATTGCGTTTGTACGTAGGTCGTGTCGAGGCTGGTCGTATTTGGAAGGGGTTCAAAGCCTAATTCATCAGTAAAATCGACTTTGGTAGTGTCGTGTGTAATCACCGCCCGTGCGCCAGTGAGCCAGTCATGTAAATTGTCGCGGTACCGAAGCCAATTAGAATGCTCAAGCAGCCATAATAACAAAGTGCGTTCGAATGTTGCGGCATGAGATACCGCATAACCCAGTGGTTTGTTGGTGAAGTCTTGAAGTGAAAAATAATCTTCCCGCAGCCATTCTGCTTTAACGGCACGCATTTCGATACCGTAGATGATAATTCGCGGATGATTAGGCAGGATTAACTGGCGAATGAGGTCACGCTGAATATTGACTAGCGATCCAGATATACCAATATTGACTGATTGTACGACTTCGCCGCTGATCGTTTTGATTCGCTCATCAAATAAGTGCGGTGAAATAGCCGTATAAAGCTGTGAACTGCCGGTAAAAACAATAGGATGAACTCCCGCCGCGGAATACTGCCATAGCGTATCTACACCCGGCACATTTTCGCTGCGAAGAATCAACGGCCGTTCGATAGTCAATGTTGGCAGAAAGCGGCCTAGCATGTAGTCGGTGATCACCAGCGCAGTAATACTCAGTCCGATGAGCAGTACCAATTGCCCCAGTGTTCTGGGCGACTCAGAATCCTGAATAAATAAACGGCGCATGGGTTTGGCTTCCAAATATGAGTATGCCTAACAGTAACAGCACGCACAGGATGACTCGCCAGAGCAGCCGGAGCTGCCATATGACCAGCGGATTGTTCGCTGCGGCTTGCGGTATATCAATCAACAGCAGCAGGGCAATCGGAACCAGCACGTTGACCCACCACAAGTTCGTGATCTCCACAAACGGGTTTGAAGAAAACAGGCGTTGGAAGAAGATCACTGCGCCCGTAACCGACTCGACGCGGAAGAACACCCACGCCGCGCTGACCGCGATCAGCGTAACGGTGATACCAACCACCGCCTGCACTCGTATACGCCACGGCGGCGTACCCTTTTTCGGCTTCGCCCGCGCCCGTGGGAACAGTACCCGTTCGATGGAGAGATAAACGCCGTGCAGCGCACCCCACACGACGAATTTCAATCCGGTTCCGTGCCACATGCCGCTGATGGTCATCGACACCATGAACGCAATTACCTGTATCAGCAGCGCCCGTTGGTTTCCCCAGCGGCGGAGCAAACTGCGGCTCAATGGGTAAAAAATGTAATCACGAATCCAACTGGAAAGGCTGATATGCCAGCGATCCCAAAACTCACCAATCGTTTTTGAAAAGTAGGGTTGGCGAAAGTTTTGAATAATCGGCAAACCGAACCAGACGCTGACACCAATCGCTAACAGGCTGTATCCGGCAAAATCGGCGTAAATCCGAACCGTGTACAGGATAAATTCCGACCACGCTGCGGCACTGGTTAACTCCCGTATACCCGCTACCGACAAGTCGAGCGAGCTGTACAGAGGGTCAGCAATCGCCACTTTGTAAAACAATCCCATCAACACAAATGTCAACCCGTCAACAATATTTTGCTGGCTAAAGCGCCGTGTATTTTTTGATGCTTCGATAAATACCTTCGGGCGCATAATTGGCCCCGACACAATCTGTGGGAAGAAGGCGATATATAGGCTGAAGTCAATCAAGTTTGATTCCGGCTCGAACTGCCCGTTATAGACATCGAATACATAGGCCAGCGCACGGAAGCTGTAAAACGATAACCCCAACGGCAGCAGCAGATTGACCACCAGCGGTTCGTTTGCCAACCCCAATTTGCCGAGCAGCGGATTAACGATCTCCGCCAGCCCCGTTCCATATTTGAACAGCGCCAGCACACCCACGTTGGCCGCGACCGCCGCCCACAGGTAGCGGCGGCGCTGTGTTACACCTGCCACCAATCGCTTGCCTACCCAAAAGTTGAATAAGGTCAAGCCAATCAGCAGCAAGACAAATCGCGGTTCTAGATAGGTGTAAATGGCGTAGCTGGCAGCCAATAGGAGTAAATTTTGCCAACCACCCCTTACAAGGTAGTACAGCACCAGAACAACCGCTGTAAACAACCAGAATTCGACAGCGACAAACATGAGCGTTCACCAGTTTCGAGAAGGCATGAGTTTTACACAGTAGGCGAAAGGGCTGATGATAATCTATGTTTCGATGTTTAATCAATAGATTGAGGTCTATCGCCTTAGTTGCGCACACCCGAACCTCTACCGCTGATGCAGGTCATCTGCACGGTCAGTTGTTAGATTGCTGCCTCTGTATCCGCAGTTTTGACGGTGTTACATCGCTCAACGCTGCCATTCGTCGTGTTGGTCGAAGTATTCCCACGCTTGCAGATCAGGTGGTTCGATGCCGATTTGCGTCATGATCGCTTTGATCTGTTCGCGGTGTTCGGCGGCATGGTACAGCGCTTGCGAGAGCATAATCGTTTTGGGGACGAGGCGCGGTGTGCCTTCCCAATCGACCACGACAGTTTCCTCCGGTTGAATTTTGACTGCCCACTCGATGAGGCTGTCACCTGTTTCACGGAGTTGGGCCGTGACTTCGACCAGCGTCATCGGCGGTAGATCAGCGGGTCGGTTGTAACGCACGCCGTTCATAATACGTGATAAATAGGACTTCTCCGAGTTGGCGATATGCCGCCATGTTTCGATGATGGTGCTGAATGCGCCAACCATCGTGGCTTGCAACTGTTCATCGGTCAAGTGAGCGCAGCTTTCGACCAACTGCAAGTTTGACCAGCGGTGGTGGTGCAGGATCGTGGTGAGCGTATCTGTCTGTTTCATAAGACCTCGATTATGTTTTAGTCGCTATGGTGAAGGATGAACTGCCAGCGTTAAATAGGCCGCCGCAAAAAGCGCCTGCCCTGTTCCCTGCGAGGTCTGATGTAGAGCATTATACCCGATGCGAAGGGTTGGGAAAGTGGGAAACAAATAGGGCGCACACCATGCGCCCCTATCACATGTCTGGTGAATTGGATTACGCGCCGCGCTTGGGTACGTAGCGCAGGAGGACGACACCGCTTTTGAGCGTTTTTGATTCCAGTAAGTTGAATTGCATCTGGTTGAGGTTGACGAACAGCGGCTTACCCTTGCCTAGAATAGTCGGGTTGATATTGAAGCGGTATTCGTCGATCAGGTTAAGCTGCATGAAGGTTTGCGCGAGGTTCGGGCTGCCGAGGAACCAGATGTCTTTACCCGGCTGTGCTTTAAGCACGTTGATCTGCTCGGCGATGTTGTCTTTGATGAGCAGCGTTTTGGGGTTGTCGTTCCATTCGATCTTGTCCAGTGTGCGTGACACGACGACCTTGGTCGCACTATCCAGCCATGCGACATGGTTGCGTTCGGCGGGTGTGCTGTCAGGGTTATCGGGGACGGTCAACCAGTAACCCGCCATACCTTCGTAGGTGCGGCGACCCCAGATGACGGCATCGGTCACATCATGCATGGCGTAGGCGTAAGCTTCGAGGTCGCTGTCGTAGGTAATCCAGTCGAGTTCGTCGTTCGGGCCGGCGATCATGCCATCGAGCGAGAGGTGGAGCATCAGGACGATTTTACGCATGGTGGTGTCTCCTTAGTTTTCATGCAATCATGTATTTGCTTGGTCGAATAACTGCATCATATCACGCCTCGAAACCGGCTGTCTTGAAAAAAACGGACAACTTTGACGCGCATTGACAAGCCCGATGGCGGGTGCTATCGTATGCGGTAGTATTCAATGGATGAGGGTGCGCCCACCGCCCGGATGCGTGGCGCACAATGGGGGAAGCTGGTTGAAGTCCAGCGCTGTCCCGCAACGGTAAAAAAGTCGATAGTCAATCGTCTTTAGTGATTAGCCTAAGATAAAAGCTAAACGCAAAGACCGTGACTGGAAATTTTTAAGCCCGATAACCCGCCTTCATCTCGTACTCGAGTACCACCTTCGAGGCAAAGGGGGATCGGGCATGGACGTTTGTCGCACATGCTCCCCGCTACCCGGCGGGTTTTTTGTTCCGGGCGGAACGGTTCCGCATCCATCCCTTCTCACCTTGAAGTACGGCACTCGCCTATCACCCTTTTATGCTTCGAGGAGGAGCGTCCATGAAGTCTCGTTTGTCCCTTATTCTATTAGCGTTATTGACAACGGTTGGTGCAGTGCTGCCCGCAGCGGCACAAGCCCCAACCGCGAACTTGGCGGATGAATGCGTCAGCACATTTGACGAAAACACCGATTATTTCCCCGAAAAAGTGACGGTTGATGCCGCATCGGGCTTCGATGTCGAGTACCACAACAACTACAAAGTCGTGACCGTGAATACCCCGTGGCAGGGTGCAGAAGCCGCGCTGGTTTACCTGCTGGTACAGTGCGGCACACCCGCACCGGAAGGGATCGAGGCAGCCGCCACGATTGAAGTGCCGGTTAACAGCGTGGTGTCGATGTCAACCTCATTCCTGCCGCACCTGACCACTCAAGACCTGTTGGGTAAAGTCGTCGGTGTGGATTCGGCACTGTATACCAGCAACGAAACGATTACAGCCGGTGTAGCGGATGGCACGATTGCTGAGGTCGGTGGCGGTGGTGGTGGTACGGAGGTCGATGTCGAGACCTTGATCGACCTTGAGCCGGGGCTGGTGCTGGCACAAAGCTACAGCGCAGACGATACCTCGTATGCCGCGATGCAGCAGGCCGGTTTGCCGGTCGTCATCGACTCGGATTACCTCGACGCGACTCCCTTGGGCGTGGCGGAATGGGGCAAGTTCATCAGCGTGTTCTTTAATACGGAAGCCGCCGCCCAGGAGTCCTTCGAGGGTGTGAACGACCGTTACGAAGCAGTCGCCACTTTAGCCAAGAACGCCGAAAGTCAGCCGACGGTGTTCGCCAACACACCCTTCAGCGGCACTTGGTACATGCCCGGTGGCGCTAGCTACGTGGCGACCCTCATTCGCGATGCGGGTGGTGATTACCTGTGGGCGGACGACGAGACCACCGGCAGCATTATGCTGAGTTTGGAAGAAGTGCTGGATGCAGCGGTGGATGCCGATTACTGGATCAATATTTACCAGAACGCAGCGGCGGATGTGCTGGCGCTGGACGAACGGCTGGACGAATTCGCAGCGTTCAAGAGTGGGCATCTGTACACCAACAACGCGCGGGTGAATGCCAACTTCGGCAGCGACTTCTACGAGAACGGTTACGCCAACCCCGATGTGCTGTTGAGCGATCTGGTGAAGGTATTCCACCCTGACCTGCTGCCGGATCATGAACTCTACTACTACGCGCAGTTAAGTCAGTAGTCGATAGTCGTGGGCCAGCGTAATGTTGTCCCACAAAAATTGGATTATGTAAGGACGCGATATAGATGGTTGATGAAATGATTCGTTAATTGGGGATAAGACGGACGAGATGTATCTAGTCCCTACCCAATATTTATTTCGTAGGGACGCAATAATGATCTTTAACGATTAAACACGGAGTTAAACCCTGATCTCTCGTAGGGAATGGTCTCAGACCATTCCGTTTGCCTCCCCTCTCCAAGCTGTACTCAGCAAATTGGAGAGGGGGGTGAGGTTATCCGTCCTAATTTGTAAAACTTCATCAAGCTGTCCGTTGGTATCTACTTATCGAATTTAATTATCAACGGTAAATATCGCGTCCGTATGTGGTCAAGAAATAGGTTATATGTAGGGGGTTGCCGCCGGTAAACCCCTACCGCAGCGATGTTTGTAAAAGGTAAGGAGGCGGTATGCGTATCGTATCCCTGTTACCGAGCAGCACCGAGATTGTGTGCGCGTTGGGGTTGGAGGCCGATCTGGTCGGGCGGTCGCATGAGTGTGACTATCCGGCGGGGATCGAGGCACTGCCCGCCCTGACTGCACCGCGCTTCGACCCGACCGGTACCAGCCTTGAGGTAGACGAACGGGTGAAGGCCGCGTTGCAAGATGCCACATCCGTATACACGATTGACGCAGCCTTACTCGAACAGCTTGCGCCGGATGTGGTCATTACCCAGACGCAGTGCGAGGTGTGCGCGGTGAGTTACGCCGAGGTCGAGCGGGTGGTGTGCGACCAACTGCACTCGTCGGCGGCGATTGTGGCACTGGAACCGAACACGCTGGCGGATGTGTATGCCGATATTCAGCGCGTGGCGGACGCGGTGGGCTTGCCCGAACGCGGCATGCGTGTCGTGGCCGATATGCAAACGCGGATGCAGGCGATTGCTGATGATACGGTGCATGTGGCTCGACCACGCGTGGCGACGCTCGAATGGCTCGACCCGTTGATGTCGGCAGGGAACTGGATACCGCAATTGGTTGAGATGGCGGGTGGTACCAACCTGTTCGGTGAGGCGGGTGTGCATTCGCCGTGGCTGCGCTGGGACGAACTGCTGGCGGCTGACCCCGATATGCTGGTGATTTTGCCGTGCGGTTACGATATTCCCAAGGCGCGCGAAGAACTCGAACTGCTGTCGCGTCGTCCAGCGTGGACAGCGCTCAAAGCGGTACGGGGCAACCGTGTGTATGTGACGGATGGCAACCAATATTTCAACCGACCGGGGCCACGCTTGGCGGAGTCACTCGAAATTTTGGCCGAGATTATGCATCCCGAATGTTTCGATTTCGGGCATGAGGGGCGCGGTTGGGAACGGCTGTAGGCTGGTCTTATGAGCGCCTAACGGTTCTGTGCTACCCTGATGTGGGTTAAGCACAGGAGGTCTGATATGAAACGGCGATACATCACACTCATCTTGTTATTCGGGCTGCTGGTTTCCGCGCAGGGCAGCTTATCGGCGCAGGGCAGCTTATCGGTGCAGTCTGGTGTGAGCGCCTCGCGGGTGGCGCGGCTGGCGAAGGGGGTCAACGTCACGCGCTGGTTCTGGCTGAACGAGGACACATCCGACGACCACTACCGCAGTTATATGAGCGATGAGCAGATGCAGGCCATTCGCGATGCGGGGTTCACCCACATTCGTCTGCCGATTGAGCCGAAAATCTTGCTGGATGAATATTTTCCTGACCAGATTGATGAGGCGCTGCTGGGTTATTTGGATGCCGCGATTGCCCGATTTACGGCGCATGATCTGGCGGTGATCGTCGATATTCATGCGTGGGAAGATGAGTTCAAGTCACGTCTGATGATCGACACCGAAATGCAGAACGATTTCGCCATTATGTGGCGAACACTGGCCGCGCACTTCAGCAGCACCGACCCTGAAATGGTGTACTTTGAAGTGATGAACGAACCCGCGCCGGAGAATAAAGATATGTGGCCGCCGCTGCAAGAGAAGTTTGCCGCTGCTATCCGTGAAGGTGCGCCCGAACACACCATTATCGTCGGTGGGCCGGATTGGAACTCCATCGGCGGTTTGTTGATGCTCCAACCGCTTGCGGATACCAACATCGTCTACAACTTCCACTTCTACGAGCCGTTCATTTTTACGCATCAGGGCGCAACATGGTCGGATGAAACAGTGGCGTTGTTCAGGGGGCTGCCGTATCCCTCAGTAAACGGGCGCTGCGGTGAACTCCCGAACTTTAAGACACAGGCGGCCAATGATTGGGCATACGGCTACTGCAACAACGAAACGTGGGATGCCAACACCATCGACGGGCGCATGAAACAGGCGGCGGATTGGGCAGCGCACTATGGCGTACCACTAACCGCGAACGAATTCGGCGTGTATCCCCTCGCCGCGCCCTACAGCGACCGTTTGCAGTGGCTGGAAGATGTCCGCACGGCGTTTGAACGCCACAGCATCGGTTGGTCACTCTGGGGATACGATGATGGCTTCGGTTTGGATTACACCAGCAGCCGTGGCATGGATAAGGCTGTACTCACCGTATTAGGCATGAACATATAAAAGGCTATGGACACGACGACCGGCACACCCATTCAGTCAGCGACCGTCACCCGCAGCGCGATGCGGCGGTCAGCATCCACCACCCGCACTGGTTGGTTGGTGGTATTAGGCTGCCTGCTGCTTGTGGTATTTATACTGAGTTTGGTGTTGGGGTCGGTCAATATTCCGGTGGGTGATGTGCTGACGATTTTAACCGGAGGTACACCTGCACGGTCAACATGGACGACAATTGTGCTGGACTTTCGGCTGCCGAAAGCGCTCACGGCATTGTTGGCTGGTGCGGCGTTGGGGGTTAGCGGCTTGCAGATGCAAACGTTGTTCCGCAACCCGCTGGCAGACCCGTTCGTGCTAGGTGTCAGTTCCGGCGCGAGTTTGGGCGTGGCGCTGGTCGTGTTGGGGGTTGGCACAACCGGCGCGGTGATGTTAGCAGGGCTGGGCTTAACCGGCGACCTCGGCCTGACGTTCGCGGCCTTCTTGGGCGCGGCAGTCACGCTGATGATCGTGGTCAGTGTGGCGGCGCGGGTGCAAAGCGTGATGACGCTGCTCATCTTAGGCTTGATGTTCGGCTATGTGACGAGCGCCATTGTTACGCTGCTCCTGTACTTCAGCATCACCGAGCGCCTGAAAGCCTATATGAGTTGGACGTTCGGCAGCTTCGCGGCAGTCACATGGGGGCAGATGCCGATTTTTATTCCGGTGATTATTGCCAGCATCGTTATCGCGTTTCTGCTGAGTAAGCCGCTAAACGCGCTTCTGCTCGGTGAGGGGTATGCCCGCAGCATGGGCATGAACGTGCGGCGTGGTCGGCTGATGATTATCGTGAGTACGGCGCTGCTGGCGGGAACGGTCACCGCGTTTTGCGGCCCGATTGGCTTCCTCGGTTTGGCGGTGCCGCACCTGTGCCGTGCGCTGCTGGGTACCTCCGACCACCGTTTGTTGATTCCATCGACGGTGTTGATGGGCGGGATACTGGCGCTGGTGGCGGATATGATCGCACAGATGCCGGGGAACCAGACGGTGCTGCCGTTGAACGCCGTTACCTCGCTCATCGGTGCGCCGGTCGTCATCTGGGTCATTCTGCGGCGGCGCAACTTGCGGCAGACCTTCGGGGGTTGAGAACCCTCATCCTAAATCCTTCTCCCTCAGGGCGAAGGACTTTCAAACAATTGTAAGCTAAATCATGATCAGCGATCTGTTGAAATTTATAACATTAAATCTTGGCGTTCTTGACGGTTCAAATTTTTTGCTTGTTACTTTCGATATTCTACTTGGATAAATGATGACAATCGTTGGAGCGTTCGAGGTTCCAACGGTCTTGCCCCTCGTTTTGATACCAATGGGTGATGGAGGTGCGCCGGATTTCGGGCATGGCGCGATCTATCACTGCCTCGCCATAGCCAAAGAAATAACCGAACGACATTTGCAAGAACGCGCCGTGCGACACAATCACCAGTGTTTTGCCCGTGTGCTGCTGGATGACGCGGTTCAGCGCCAAATTCACTCGCAGCCCGAACTCGATGCGGCTCTCGAACCCCTCAATCCAGCGGTAGTACGCTTTGTGCGCTTTCGGCACTTCACCCCATCGCCGCATAAATTCGTCCGCCTCGATACTGCCGTCGTCGCTGCGCCATTCCTCAAAGTCGCGGTCGTGGGTGACAGGTACGTTAAAAGCGGGCGCGATAATATCAGCCGTTTCTTTAGCGCGGCGTTCGGGGCTGCTGATGAACACATCCGGTTTGATCTCGCCCGTGTGCGTCAGGCGGTCGCGCAGCCGTTCAGCCTGCGCGATACCTTCCGGCGAGAGGCCGAGGTCGCCCATTTTCCCGTCGATTAGCCCATCCATATTTTCGGCGTGGCGAATGAGATATAAGTGTGTCAATTCAAACCCCTCTATCTATTAGGCGGTAGTGGTCATTGGGTAAGTGATGTTGCCTGATGTAAACAATTATAGATGCCCAATTGTAGGGACGTAGCGGTGCTACGTCCGCGCCACCAAACCACATTCGCCACTTACTTTGCAACCACCACCTATGAGGCGAGGCGCTGGATCAGCTCGTTCAGCGGGAGGCCATCACGCGGGATGAACTGCCGCCAATAAGCCGCCGACTCGCGGATGTTGGCGAGTATTTGCGCGGGATACTCCGCCGTGCCACTAAAAATTTCGAGCGTCAGGTAAATATCCGCACACACTGGCGGATAGGTGTCGTCGGCAGGTTGTTTGTAGGCATCCCAAATCGCCCGCAGCACCTTGGTAGGATCGACGATGCCGCTGCGGTTGTTGGCTTCGGTGAAGGGGCGATGCGCCGAGGCGGTGCCATCCGTTTGCTGTAGATGGATGATTGGCGAGTAGCTGCCGAGCGTCCGCAGCCACTGATACAGGTCGCCATCTTCATACGAGGCGAATAAGTACGGGTGCTGGCGGATGTTGGTCGTCAGGCTGTCGGTTGTCAGCGTGTCCGGCGCAGGCGGCGGGATGCCAAACCAACCCACCGGCGCGGGTTTGCCACTTCGCACCGCGTCGACATACGCTTCGATGTCCGGTAGCTGTGGCAGTTGATAGCGGCGCTGGCCGATTTGGTGTCCGGTATCCAGCGTCAGGTAAAAGGGCGCTTGGCCGCGCCCGAACACATCCCGCAGAAGGCGCTGTGCCCCGCTGACCGTCCACGGAATCTGGTGCGGCGTGTACATCTGCTCGACCGAAATACTGCTCAAGCCTTCATTCGCCGCCACACTCGCCAGTTCGGCCAATCGGGTGAACAGATCGTCCTCGGCAGCCGCATAACGCGCGGGGTGTGCCAGCACCGACTGGGCGAAGGCGTGGCAGAAGAAGCCTAAGCCCGCGTCCAGCGCAGCCGCCGTGCGGATCATCGGTTCCAGCCAATCGTGCTGGATGTGGTCGCTCACACGCGGGTCGGTATGGGCGAGTCCGAGCGTGGCGTAGGTGCCGTGCCCCGAATACAGGTTGACGACTTTCAC
>JAPUDW010000445.1 GCA_027492915.1 Bacteroidota bacterium
ACAGCACTGAGCTACATGGGTCTGGCGAAATTCGGTGTTGAAACATCACCGGATACCGAAATCTTGCATGAATTGATGTATCCGCCGCAGCACAGCCGAGTCGGTGCGCTGCTGCCCATCCCGTTTGAGCAGCTTGTTCCGGGTATGTACACCACACGTCAAATCGAAGGTGACCCGGCAGAAGCGACAAACATCATCGCGGCTTTCAATGAAGAAATCGCGCAGCCCTATTCCGGCTTGATTAACTCACCTGCCTTGGTGACGGGCATCACGAATGCCAAGACCACGGTTGGTTCAGGTCTGGTCGACTTGCTCGGTAACGAACATTTGTCGGTCAGCAGCGCCACCTTCAAAGAAGTGCCAAGCGATGCACCGGAACTGCTGCATGTATTGACCCTGCTCGAAGAAGATATTGCCGAACATCCAGATTATTTGGTCAACGGATGGGGTGGCATTATCATCACCCAAAATCAGGGTAACTTGAAGCGTGTCGATATGGTGATTAGCTGGAACGAAGTTCAAGTTGAGAACGGTAAGCCTAAGCTGGATACCAACGGCACACCCATCTTAGCGGCAGACGCAAACGGTAACCCGATTGTGCGCTACAAGACCGACCACGTGTTCATTCACGAGGACGCACTGTACTTCTCGCACTAAAATAAAAATAGGAAGGGCGCTCGCGTGAGCGCCCTTAGCAGTCTTTAACCACCTCTTTGGTTGTACTCAGGACTAATTGAATATGTTTGAACGAATGCTTGTAGGAAAAATTGAAAACCGTATCACCGTCGGGTTGATCTCGTTCGTGCTGATCATGGTCTTTCTCGGCTGGGCTGCAATCAATGAAGGCGGGCGTATGGCGGCCTTCGCTGAAATGCAGGAAGCCCGCGCAATTGAACAAGGCGCGATGCTTTTCGCCGCGAACTGTACCTCATGCCACGGCCTTGATGGACGCGGCTTGGTCGGTAAAGCACCCGGCTTGAATAACCCCATGCTTTTTGGTCACGACTTCTTCCCTGAAGTGACGAGCCAGATCAGTGACCTGAACGGTGAAAAGAGCCTTTTAAGTGATGAACTTGCGGCCGCAGGCACAACGGATGCGCGCAAGACTGAAATTAACACACGCATCACTGAAATTGATGAGGCGATTGCTAATCTGAACGCCGAGCGCTTGAAAGACGTAGACGCTGCTGTTCAGAAAGGCTACAACCCGAACGATGGCAGCTACAGCCGCTTGACCGAACTCGGCTGGTCGGGTACGTTGGACTCTTTCCTGCTGACAACGCTTATTCACGGGCGTCCGGTAAGTAACAATTACTGGCCTGACCCCATGCCAGCATGGTCGCAAACTGCTGGTGGTCCGCTGCGTACAGATCAATTAGAAGATATTGTCCACTATATCGAAAATTGGGATAAAGGCGATAATTGGACGTTGGATGATTTGTATGCTGTTCAGCAGTTCCCGATTTTGCCCGCAGATCCGGCACCGTTGGAAGCTCAAATTGAGGAGTTGAAAGCATCTGGTGGTGTAGCAGCCGTAGAAGTAGGTACGGATGTGCAAGCCATTACCGCTGAACTGGCCTCACTCACGGGTGATGCCGCAAAGGGTGATGCTCTCTATCATGGTCAACAAACATCAGGCTTTGGTAATACCCTCGCCTGCCTTGGCTGCCATCAAGCCAATGCAAATGGTGTTGGCCCGATGACCAGTGGCACATTCACGCGAGCCTCAAATGAACGAATTGCCGAACCGCTGTTTGCAGGTTTCACGCCAGAACAATATTTGATCGACAGCATCGTGAATCCATCGCACTACGTTGTTCCCGGTTTCGTAGACGGAATGCAGAAGGATTTCGGTCAAATCCTAACGCCGCAAAACTTGGCGGACATCCTCGCGTATCTGGAAACGCAGAACCAGTAATCGTTTCTGCAAGTACACACAAAACAAGAACCTCCGGTCACAAGCCGGAGGTTTTTATTTACACCGTTATCATCATTAGCCATGCTATAATCTATTTATTGATAACACTCTAAAATTAGAAACCTTTATTGACATGCGTGATCCGAATGTACGCCGCCGATTAATCGCCACAATTGCCCAATTCCTGATTGTGAGCTGTTTATTTTGGGCGGCATTGCATGAAGAAGAACGGTTACAGTATGCGCAAATCGGTGTACATGCCCAATCCATCGAGCGCGGGGCGGAACTTTATCTCATCCACTGTGCGGTATGTCATGGGTTGGACGGTCTTGGATTAGTTGGACACGCCCCTGCCTTAAATAATCCCCAGCTATTCGGGCATAATTTCTTCCCTGAAGTCACAGGGCAAATCGGTGAACTTAATCGGGAAATCACAGCACTAACCCGTGAGAAAACCGCTGACGGGACAAGCGATACACGAAAAACCGAGATTGACGAACAGATTATTGAGATTGAAGTAGCAATAGATGATCTGAACGCCCAACGCGAACACACCATCCATCTCGCGGTTAATAAAGGCTATGACCCTGAATATTACGACCGACTTTGGGAGCTTAGCTGGAACGGTACCCTTGAATCGCTGCTGCTGACTACACTCATTCATGGTCGTCCCAACAGTGCCAGCTATTGGTCATCTCCCATGCCAGCCTATTCTGAGGAAGCCTTCGCAGACTTCATATTGGAGCGCTATCAGCTCGAAGATTTAACCGCCTATATGATGAATTGGGACAAGGGTGACAACTGGGCGTTGGACGATTTGTACGCCGTCGAGCAATTCCCAATCCAAGCTGAAGATCCTAAGCCATATCGAGAGTTATTTGAAAAATTCATAGATAATGTAGATACAGTTCCCATTCTACCGCCACCAGTCGGTACGGATACTGAATCCATTTTAAAGGAAATCACAAAACCGATGGGCGATGCTGCTCGAGGCGATCAACTCTATCATGGTCAAGTAGTTTCAGGTTTTGGCTCTATCCTCGCCTGCATCGGCTGTCATCAAGATAGTGTTGATGGCATTGGCCCAATGACGGAGGGTACTTATACGCGGGTTATCAACGAGCGGTTAAAACAGTCACAGTTTATTGGATATACAGCGGAGAAATACTTAATCGAGAGTATTGTGCTACCGGGAAATCATATCGTAGATGGATATGTAAATGCGATGCAAATGAACTTTGGCGAAATTTTAACCACACAGGATTTGGCAGACCTCATCGCCTACCTGCAAACGCAGAATCAATAATTCGAACTTCGCGGCGAAACCATAAAGGCTGACATTTGTCGGGCTTTATTGCGTCTTGTAACCGCTGCGAGAGGTGGTGTAGCATCATTCCAGTCAGTTCCAACAGTCCGCGCTCCGGCAAACTGGCAGAAATGGAGTTCGTATGTCCTTTCGAAACTACACACTATTATTTATCATTGCAGCCTTCATCCTGATCACCGTCGGTATCGCCGCAGCGCAGGAAACCCCAATTCCTACCCCGTTAATGCCCACAAGTACACCCCAACCCGTCGAACTCGCCTGTGATCCAGCAGAACTCACCCGACAGCAAACCGAATTAGCGGCACAATTGAATGCGCTCAAACTCGGCACTGCTGATGAAGCCGGTGTCACGCTCGATACGTTGTTTAAGGTTGGCGAGGCGTATCAAGAACTAGCGTTGAGCTGCGGCTATATTCCGGCGGACGCTGCAAGCCGCACGGTGGGTAACGACATTAACCGCATCTTAAATACACTCGATACCGTTTACGGCGACCCGATTAACGGGCAGTTGCTCTATAATGGCGACCTCGGCTGCGCTGGCTGCCATGAGGCCGAAGTACCGCTTGGCCCACCGACCGAAGGCACCTATACACGGACAGATGAGGAACGCTTGCAAGATCCGGCATTAGCAGAATACACCGTGCAGCACTACCTCGTAGAAAGCATTATTGATCCGGCAGCGTACATTGTTCCAGACTTTAACAACGTCATGGTCAGCAATTTTGGTGAGCGTTTGACGCTCCAAGAACTAGCTGATTTGGTCGCCTATCTTGAAAGTCAAGACAGCTAAACCTATCGCAGACGAAACCGGCAGTCTGCGGTACAATATGACTATGAGGAAATTCGCAGGTTTGCCGTGCGGCACATCTGCCACATGAGGAGAACAACCATGCTGCGGCTCAAATTAGTTAGTATCATGATGGTGACCATGCTGTGTTTGCTGGCACTGCCGGTAATGGCGCAGGAAGCGACTGCTGGAACCGCCGCTGCATCTAGTTCAAGTAATATATCGACCCTCATCATCCTATTCGGCCTCGGCATGATCGTCGTGGTGGGCGGCAGAATGTATATGAAAGATAACGCGGAAAACAACAAAAAAGTGGACTAATAACAAGACCACTGGCTTGCGGTTCATGCCTAGAGCTTGTCTACAGCCACAATATGAATAGATACATGAGAGTTTGGCCCGGAGAGTTGCGATTCACCGGGCTTTTTTGTAAGATTTTTCACAAGAATTAAATGAATGACATTTA